>JALHNW010000079.1 GCA_022843345.1 Rubritepida sp.
ATGTGGGAGCTCTACGCCATGTGGGCCTGGATCGGGCTGTTCTTGGCTTCGCAGGGGGCCGCGCAGGGCGCCGGCTGGCCCGCGGGCGCGCTGACGGCGCTGGTGGTGGGCGCGGGCGCCGTGGGCTGCGTGGGGCTGGGGCTGCTGGCGGACCGCTTCAACCGCGCGCGGATGGCGGCGGCGGCGATGGTCGTCTCGGGCGGATGCGCGGTGCTGGTGGGGGTGGCGCCGGCCTGGCTGGTGTGGCCGCTGGCGGCGCTGTGGGGGCTCACGGTGGTGGCGGATTCCGCGCAGTTCAGCGCCTGCACCGCGCTGTGCGCGCGCCCCGCCTACCTGGGCACCATGCTGACGATGCAGACGGCGCTGGGCTTCGCGCTGACGGTGCCGGCGATCCAGCTGATGGCCTGGGCGGTGCCGGCGCTGGGCTGGGCGGGGGCCTTCGCGCTGCTGGCGCCGGGGCCGTTCCTGGGGGCCTGGGCGATGTGGAAACTCGCGCCGCGTCTCGACGCGGGGCGGCGGTAGCGCGCCCCGCAAAGAGGAACGAATGCGCACCGCGCTTTGACATCCGGCCCCGTTGGCCTATGTCCCAGGGCAACTCCTGCCCCGGGCATCCATGACCTCCGAAACGCCGCTCGACCTCATCCGCAACTTCTCCATCGTGGCACACATTGACCACGGGAAGAGCACGCTCGCCGACCGGCTGATCCAGAGCACGGGGACGGTGGCCGACCGCGACATGAAGGAACAGCTGCTCGACAGCATGGACATCGAGCGCGAGCGCGGCATCACCATCAAGGCGCAGACCGTCCGCATCCAGTACAAGGCCAAGGACGGCAAGACCTACACGCTGAACCTGATGGACACGCCCGGCCACGTGGACTTCGCCTACGAGGTGTCGCGCAGCCTCGCCGCCTGCGAGGGCTCGCTGCTGGTGGTGGACGCGTCCCAGGGGGTGGAGGCGCAGACGCTCGCCAACGTGTACCAGGCGATCGAGGCGAACCACGAGATCGTCCCCGTGCTGAACAAGATCGACCTGCCGGCGGCCGAGCCCGGGCGGGTGAAGCAGCAGATCGAGGACGTGATCGGCCTCGACACCTCGGATGCGGTGGAGATCAGCGCCAAGACGGGCCTGAACATCGAGGGCGTGCTGGAGGCGATCGTCAACCGCCTGCCCGCGCCGAAGGGCGACGGGAACGCCCCCACCAAGGCGCTGCTGGTGGACAGCTGGTACGACAGCTACCTGGGCGTGGTGATCCTGGTGCGGGTGAAGGACGGCCACCTGCGGCGCGGCCAGAAGATCCGCATGATGAGCAACGGCGCCACCTACACGGTGGACCAGGTGGGCGTCTTCACGCCCAAGATGGTGCCCAAGGAAAGCCTCGGCCCGGGCGAGATGGGCTTCCTGAACGCGGCGATGAAGACGGTGGCCGACACCTCGGTGGGCGACACCATCACCGACGACCGCGTGCCGGCCGCCGCCGCCCTGCCCGGCTTCAAGCCCTCCATCCCCGTCGTGTGGTGCGGGCTGTACCCGGTGGACGCCGACGACTTCGAGAAGCTGCGCGACGCGCTGAGCAAGCTGCGGCTGAACGACAGCTCCTTCCACTTCGAGCAGGAGACGAGCCTCGCGCTGGGCCTTGGCTACCGCTGCGGCTTCCTGGGCCTGCTGCACCTGGAGATCATCCAGGAGCGCCTGTCGCGCGAGTTCAACCTGGAGCTGATCGCGACCGCCCCATCCGTCGTGTACAAGCTGGAGCTGACCGACGGCACGGTGGAGGAGCTGCACAACCCCGCCGACATGCCGGACCCGATGCGGATCAGGACGATCCAGGAGCCGTGGATCAAGGCCACCATCTTCGTGCCCGACGAGCACCTGGGCCCCATCCTGACCCTGTGCAACGAGCGCCGCGGCCAGCAGGTGGAGCTGACCTACGTCGGCACCCGCGCCATGGCCGTCTACCGCCTGCCGCTGAACGAGGTGGTGTTCGACTTCTACGACCGGCTGAAGAGCGTCAGCCGCGGCTACGCCTCCTTCGACTACAACATGGATGGCTACGCCGAGAGCGACCTGGTCCGCATCTCCATCCTCGTCAACAACGAGCCGGTGGACGCGCTGTCCTTCATGGCGCACCGCAGCGCCGCCGACCGGCGCGGGCGGCAGATCTGCGAGAAGCTGAAGGACCTGATCCCGCGCCAGCTGTTCAAGATCCCCATCCAGGCGGCGATCGGCGGGCGGGTGATCGCGCGCGAGACGATCAGCGCGCTGTCCAAGGACGTCACCGCCAAGTGCTACGGCGGCGACATCAGCCGCAAGCGCAAGCTGCTGGACAAGCAGAAGGAGGGGAAGAAGAAGATGCGCCAGTTCGGCAAGGTCGAGATCCCCCAGAGCGCCTTCATCGCCGCCCTGAAGATGGACAGCTGAGGCAGGGCATCCCCGTTATCCACAGGCGGGCGCGGTGGCTTCGCCGGGCCCGGGGCGTTAGGATGGCAGGCCCATGAACACCATCCACCCGCCCGCGCTGCACGAGGATTCCGGCCTGGTCGGCCTCGGCGCCCGCCTGCCGCCGGCCAGCATGGAGGCCGAGCAGGCGCTGCTCGGCGCCCTGCTCGCCAACAACAAGGCCTATGAGCGCGTCAGCGAGTTCCTGGAGGCGGAGCACTTCGTGGATTCCGTCCACGGCCGCATCTACACCGCCATCCGGCGGAGGGTGGAGAACGGCCAGCTGGCCGACGCCGTCACCCTGCGCCACGAGTTCGAGCACACGGGCGAGCTGGCGGAGGTGGGCGGCCCCGCCTACCTGACGCAGCTGCTGACCGCCATGGTCGGCATCGTCAACGCCGGGGAATACGGCAAGCTGATCCACGACCTGTGGATCCGCCGCCAGCTGATCGACCTGGGCGAGACGGTGGTGAACGACGCCTTCGGCGCGGATGCCGAGGTCGCCGGCAAGGAGCAGATCGAGAAGGCCGAGCAGGCGCTGTTCAACCTGGCGACCGAGAAGGCCAGCGAGGGCGGCGCGATCTCCTTCGAGAAGGCGCTGACCCGCGCCGTCGAGGTGGCGGCCGCGGCGCTGGAGCGCGGCGGCGGCGTGTCCGGCCTGCCCTCGGGCCTGCGCGACATGGACGCCAAGCTGGGCGGGCTGCACGACAGCGACCTGCTGATCCTCGCCGGCCGGCCCGGCATGGGCAAGACGGCGCTGGCCACCAAGGTGGCCTTCGGCGCCGCCCAGGCCCTGCTGCGCGAATCCGACGAGCAGAAGGGCCCGAACGCCGTGCCGCCGGCGGTGGCCATCTTCTCGCTGGAGATGAGCGCGGACCAGCTGGCCAACCGCCTGCTGAGCGAGGCGTCGCGCATCCAGGGTGACCGCATCCGCCGAGGCGAGATCTCCCAGCGCGAGTTCGACAACTTCGTCACCGTCTCGCGCGAGCTGGCGCGGCTGCCGATCCTCATCGACGACACGCCGGCCATCACGCTGTCGGCCCTTCGCACCCGCTGCCGGCGCATCGCGCGCACGCGGGGGCTGAAGTTCATCGTGGTGGACTACCTCCAGCTCATGCGGCCCGCCGTGGGGACGCGGCCGGAATCGCGGGTGCTGGAAATCTCCATGATCACCCAGGGGCTGAAGGCGATCGCCAAGGAGCTGCACATCCCGGTGATGGCGCTGTCCCAGCTCTCGCGCGCCGTGGAGCAGCGGGAGGACAAGCGCCCGCAGCTGAGCGACCTGCGCGAATCCGGCTCCATCGAGCAGGACGCGGACTGCGTGATGTTCGTCTACCGTGACGAGTACTACCTGAAGGCGCGCGAGCCCAAGATCACCGCCTTCGGCGACGACGCCAAGTTCCACGACGCGATGGAACGCTGGCAGCAGGACATGGAGCGGGCGCACAACAAGGCGGACCTCATCATCGCCAAGCAGCGCCACGGCCCCACCGGCACCATCCCCCTGTTCTTCGAGGCCGAGTTCACCCGCTTCGGCGACCTCGACACCGTGCACGCCGCGCCCTACGGCGACTGAATGACCACGGGCACGCTGACGATCGACCTCGGCGCCATCGCGCGCAACTGGGCCTTCCTGCGCGACCAGCACGCGCCCGGCGAGGTGGGGGCGGTGGTGAAGGCGGACGCCTACGGGCTGGGCGTGGCGCGGGTGGCGCCCGCCCTGCGCGCCGCCGGCTGCCGCCACTTCTTCGTGGCCACCCCCGACGAGGGGCTGGCCCTGCGCGCCATCCTGGGCGATGGGCCGATGGTGGCGGTGCTCGACGGGCTTTCCGGCCGGGCCGTGCCCGGCGTAACGCCGGTGCTGAACGCGCTGGACGAGGTGCGCCACCACCAGGGCGAGGCCATCCTGCACCTCGACACGGGCATGAACCGCCTGGGCCTGCCGGCCGCCGAGGTGGACGCGCTGGCGGCCGACCCCTCCATGCTCGCGCGCGTGCGGCTGCGCTACGTCATGACGCACCTGGCCGCCGCCGAAGACCCCACCCACCCGCTGAACGCGCGCCAGCGCGACGCCTTCGCCGAAGCCTGCGCGCGGCTGCCGCGGGCGCGGCGCTCGCTGGCCAATTCCTCGGGCATCTTCCTGGGCGAGGGCTTCCGCTCGGAGCTGGCGCGGCCGGGTGCCGCGCTCTGGGGCATCAACCCCACGCCGGGGCAGGACAACCCGATGGAGCCGGTGGTGGGCCTGCGCCTGCCCATCCTGCAGGTGCGCGAGGTGCCGCCGGGCGCCACGGTGGGCTACGGCGGCGCCTGGCTGGCCACGCGGCCCTGCCGGATCGCCACCGTCGCCGGCGGCTACGCCGACGGCATCCCGCGCGCCTGGGATGCGGGGGGCTGGGGCGTGCTGCACGGGACGGAGGTGCGCCTCGCCGGCCGCATCTCCATGGACCTGATGTGCTTCGACGTGACGGAGGCCCCCCGCGCCCGGCCCGGCGACGCGGTCGAGATCTTCGGCCTGGGCCAGGACCCGGACGACATGGCCCAGGCGGCCGGCACCATCGGCTACGAGATCCTGACACGGCTGGGCCGGCGCTTCCGGCGGGAGTATGTGGGGGCATGACCGCCACGCTGGATTTCGTCGCCTTCATCGGCCGCGCCGTGCTCGCCGCGCTGCGCGTGGTCGGCGAGGTGTCGCTCTTCGCCATCGAGGCGCTGTCGCACCTGCTGCGGCCGCCCTTCTTCTGGCGGCAGTTCACGCGGCACTTCGTGGAGGTCGCGTATTTCTCCCTGCCCGTGGTGGCGCTCACCGCGCTGTTCACCGGCATGGTGCTGGCGCTGCAATCCTATGTCGGCTTCGCGCGGTTCAACGCCGAATCCGCCATCGCCTCCGTCGTCGTGCTGAGCGTGACGCGCGAACTCGGCCCCGTGCTGGCCGGGCTGATGGTGGCCGGCCGCATCGGCGCGGCCATGGCGGCCGAGATCGGCACCATGCGCGTCACCGACCAGGTGGACGCGCTGACCACGCTCTCGACCGACCCCATGAAGTACCTGGTCGCCCCGCGCCTGGTGGCGGCGACGCTGGCCATGCCGCTGCTGGTGGTGGTGGCGGACGTGCTGGGCGTGATGGGCGGCTACCTGATCGGCACGCTGAAGCTGGGCTTCGTGGCCGAGACCTACATCGTCAACTCCTGGAGCGTGCTGGAGCCGATGGACGTCATCTCCGGCCTGGTGAAGGCCGCCGTGTTCGGCTTCGTGATCGCGCTGATGGGGTGCTGGTGCGGCTACGCCTCCAAGGGCGGCGCGCAGGGGGTGGGGCAGGCGACGACGCGGGCGGTGGTGTCGGCCTCCATCCTCATCCTCGCGCTGGACTACGCGCTGACGGCGGCGTTCTTCTCGTGAGTGCGCCCGATCGCGGAGGGCACGGCCCGGAGCGGGAATCGGCCGCGCAACCCGCGCCGCCCAAGATCCGCCTGCGCGGGCTGCGGAAGGCCTTCGGGTCCAAGCAGGTGCTGGACGGCGTGGACCTCGACGTGCGGGCGCGCCATTCGATGGTGATCCTGGGCGGCTCGGGCTCCGGCAAGTCGGTGACGATCAAGTGCATCCTGGGCCTCATCACCCCCGACGAGGGGCTGGTGGAGGTGGACGGGCAGGACGTGTCCAAGCTCTCGCGCCGCGACCGCGCGGCGATCATGGACCGCACGGGGATGCTGTTCCAGAACGGCGCGCTGTTCGACAGCCTGCCGGTCTGGGAGAACGTGACCTTCAAGCTGCTGGCCCAGAAGCGCGTGACGCGCACCGCCGCGCGCGACGTGGCGGCCGAGGCGCTGGCCCAGGTGGGGCTGGCGGCCAGCGTGGGCGACCTCAGCCCCTCGGAACTCTCGGGCGGGATGCAGAAGCGCGTGGCGCTCGCCCGCGCCATCGCCGCCAAGCCCGACATCGTCTTCTTCGATGAGCCGACCACGGGACTGGACCCCATCATGGGCGCCGTCATCGACGGGCTGATCGTGGACGTGGTGGAGCGCCTCGGCGCCACCGCCTTCTCCATCACGCACGACATGGCCAGCGCGCGGCGCATCGGCGACGACGCGGCGATGATCCACAAGGGGCGCATCGTCTGGAACGGCGCGGCGGACTCGCTCGGCCACACCGGCAATGCCATGGTGGACCAGTTCGCGAATGGCGAGCGGGAAGGACCGATCCAGATGGAACTCCGCAAGTGAACGGCCACGTCGTGATCGCCTGGGACGGCGAGGACGAGGGGGCGCCCGCGCGCCGCGCCGCGGTGCGCGACCGCCATCTGGGCGTCATCACCGGCTGGGCCGCCTGCGGGCGGCTGAACCTGGCCGTGCCGCTGTTCGAGCCGGGCGGTCGGGCGCTGGGTTCGCTGATGGTGCTGGGCGCGGAGGACGAGGTCGGCGCGCGCGAATACCTGCTGGAGGAGCCCTTCGCGCGCGACGGCGTGTGGATGCGCTACGACCTGCGCCCCTTCCGCATCGCGCCCCTGCCCTACCAGCCGCTGCCGTCGGGCCCGATGCCGCAGCACTTCACCCATGTGGTGACCATCGCCGAGGACGCGCCGGGCGCGGACCGCGAGGCGCACCGCGTGCCCCATCTCGACCGCGTGCGGGCATCGGCCGCGGACGGCACGCTGGCGCTGGGCGGGGCGCTGCTGGATTCGCGCGGCAGCATGGTGGGGTCCATCGCCGTGACGCGCCACGCGACGGTGGAGGAAGCCGCAGCCTTCTGGGCCGCCGACCCCTACGTGACCGGCGGCGTCTGGGGCCAGGTGTCGCGCTTCCCGACGCGCTTCGCGCCGCTGCCCTACGCGGAATTGCCGCGGGAGTGAGCGCGACCCTCGCGGGGGTCGGCGCGCTGGCGCTCTGGGCCTTCCTCGGCGTGCTGACGCGGGTGGCGGCCCCCATCCCGCCCTTGCAGGTCACCGCCATCGGCTTCGCGGTGGCCGCCGTGCTGTCGCTGTCCGTGGTGGCCATGCGCGGGCGGCTGGGGGCGCTGCGCGTGCCGCCGCTGGCCTGGCTGCACGGGGTGGGGGGGTTGTTCGGCTATCACGCGCTGTATTTCGCGGCCCTGCACTGGGCGCCGCCGGTCGAGGCGAACCTGCTGAACTACCTGTGGCCGCTGCTGATCGTGCTGCTCTCGGCGCCGCTGCTGGG
>JALHNW010000080.1 GCA_022843345.1 Rubritepida sp.
GCCTCGGTGGCGGCCTGCAAGGCGGGGTCCAGCGCGGTGCGGACCACCAGCCCGCCGCCCTGCGCCTGCTCGGCCCCGAAGCGCTGGATCAGCTCGCGCCGCACCTCCTCGGTGTAGTGCCCGCCCACGGGCACCACCTCGGGCCGGCGGGTCGGGCGGGCCTGGATGGGGGCAGCCTTGGCGGCGGCGACCTCCTCGGCGGTGGCCACGCGGTCCTCGGCCATGCGGTCCAGCACCCAGTCGCGGCGGATGCGCGCGGCGTCGGGGAAGCGCTGGGGGTTGTAGTTGTTCGGCCCCTTGGGCAGCGCGGCCAGGAAGGCCGTCTCGCCCAGGCTCAGCTCGTCGAGCGACTTGTTGAAGTAGGCATGCGCGGCGGCGGCGACGCCGTAGGCCTGCGCGCCGAGGAAGATCTCGTTCAGGTAGATCTCCAGGATGCGGTCCTTGCTCAGCGCGCCCTCGATCCGCAGCGCCAGGATCGCCTCGCGCGCCTTGCGCAGCACGGTGCGGTCGCTGCCCACCAGCATGTTCTTCGCCACCTGCTGGGTGATGGTGGACGCCCCCTGCATGCGCCGGCCCGAGCCGTAGTTCTGCGCGAAGAACACGCCCGCGCGCACCATGCCCACCGGGTCTATGCCCGAATGCTCGCGGAAGCGCTGGTCCTCGGCGGAGATGAAGGCCTGCTGCACGCGCTGGGGGATCGCCTCGATCGGCACGAAGACCCGCCGCTCGGCCGCCAGCTCGGCCAGCAGGCGCGAATCGGCGGCGTAGATGCGGCTCATCTGCTGGGGCTGGTAGTCGGCCAGCCACTTGTAGTCCGGCAGGTCGGCGGCGAGCTGGCGGTAGAAGCCCCAGCCCGCCACCGCAGCCCCCACGCCGCCCACCACCAGCAGGATGACGGCCAGCTTCAGCACGCCCCCGAACAGCCCGACGGAACGGCGCTTCGCCCTGGCAGGCTTCGGCGCGGGCGCGGCGGGCGGCGCCATCCGCGCATCGGGCGCGGCGACGGGATCGGGAACCGGGTCGGGCATGAGGCTCACTCTAGCATGGGCGGCAGGCTTCCAACGCCCGGCATTTCGGCCGGGTTGGCCCGCGGGCGGCGCACGGCGGGCATATGACAATCCTGCCATCTGGCGCGCCGCGGAACGATGCTGCTAGACATGTCATATCGGGGCTTCAGGAGAGACGGGAATGCGGTTGACCCTTGCGGCGCTGGCCTTGGCCGGCGCGATGGCGCTGCCCGCGGGCGCGCAGACCCTCTCGATGGCGGTGGGCGCCCCGGTCACCAGCCTGGACCCGCATTTCCACCAGCTTTCCCCCAACAACGCGGTGGCGGGGATGGTGTTCGACCGGCTGGTGAACACCGACGGCCAGTCGCGCATGGTGCCGGGCCTGGCGGAATCCTGGTCGGTGGTGTCGCCCGACACCTGGGAGTTCCGGCTGCGCCGCGGGGTGAAGTTCCACAACGGCAACGACTTCACGGCCGAGGACGTGGCCTTCACCTTCCGCCGCGTGCCCAACGTGCCCAACTCGCCCTCCTCCTTCGCGGGCTTCGTGCGGCCGATCCGCGAGGTCACGATCGTCGATTCCCACACCATCCGCCTGCGGACCGACGGCCCCTACCCGCTGCTGCCGCAGGACATGACCAACGTCTACATCCTCGACCGCGAGACGCACGAGAACGCGGCCACCGAGGACTTCAACGCCGTGCGCGCCGCGGTCGGCACCGGCCCCTTCCGCGTCGTCACCCACCGCCTGGGCGACCGCATCGAGTTCGAGCGCAACGACGCCTACTGGGGCGAGAAGCCGCACTGGGCCCGCGTCACCTACCGCATGATCGTGAACGACAGCGCCCGCACCGCCGCCCTGCTGGCCGGCGACGTGGAGTTCATCGACCAGGTCCCCACCGCCGACCTCGCCCGCCTGCGCGGCGACGCGCGCGTGGCGATGAGCGAGGTGACGGGGCTGCGCGTCATCTACCTCTCGCTCGACCACCCGCGCGAGGGCGCCTCGCCCTTCGTGGTGGACAATGACGGCCGGCCGATCGAGCGCAACCCGCTGCGCGACGTGCGCGTGCGCCGCGCCCTGTCCATGGCGATAGACCGCAACGCGATCACCGAGCGCGTGATGGAGGGCGCGGCCACGCCCACCGCGCAGTTCTTCCCGCCGGGCATCTTCTCCTACGTGCCCGACCTGCCGGCCCAGCGCGCCGACCCCGAGGGCGCGCGCCGCCTGCTGGCCGAGGCGGGCTTCCCCAACGGGTTCCGCATCACCCTGCACGGCCCGAACGACCGCTACCCGAATGACGGGCGCATCATCCAGGCCATCGGCCAGATGTGGACGCGCGTCGGCGTGCGCACCGCCGTCGAGGCGCAGCCCTGGACCACCTTCGTGTCCCGCGCCGGGCGGCAGGAATTCTCCGCCTTCCTGATCGGCTGGGGGTCCAATCCCGAGGGGTCCCACCCGCTTCGCAACCTCATCGCCACCTTCGATGCCTCGCGCGGCTGGGGCAACTCCAACCGCGGCCGCTACTCGAACGCGGAGGTGGACGCGATGCTGGCCGAGGCGCTGCGCACCATCGAAGACGGCGCGCGCGAGCAGATCCTCATCCGCGCCCAGCGCGCCGCGCTGCAGGACGTGGCGATCATCCCGCTGCACATCCAGACCAACATCTGGTCCATGCGCCGCCACCTGCGCCACGACGCGCGGGCCGATGAATCCACCCGCGCGCAGGACATCCGCCCGCGATGACCGTCTACCTGCTGCGGCGGCTGTTCCAGTCGCTGCTCGTGCTCGTCGCGATGAGCCTCATCGTCTTCGTCGGCGTCTACGCGGTGGGCGACCCGGTGGAGATCCTGATCTCGCCCGACGCCGACCAGGCGGAGCGCGCGCGCGCCATCGTCGCGCTCGGCCTCGACAAGCCGCTGTGGCAGCAATACCTGGTCTTCGTGCAGAACGCGCTGCGCGGGGACCTCGGGCGCTCCTTCGTGTACAACGAGCCCGCGCTGCAGCTCATCCTGCAGAAGATGCCGGCGACGATGGAGCTGGCGCTGGGCGCCACCGTCTTCGCCATCCTGGTCGGGCTGCCGCTGGGGCTCTACGCCGGGCTGCACCCGGATTCCGGCGGGGCGAAGGCGATCATGGCCGGCTCCATCCTCGGCTTCTCGCTGCCCACCTTCTGGGTGGGGCTGATGCTGATCATGGTCTTCGCCGTGCAGCTCGGCTGGCTGCCCTCAACGGGGCGGGGCGACACGCTGTGGGGCTGGTCGTTCCTGACGCCCAACGGGCTGTCACACTTGGTGCTGCCCTCCATCAACCTCGCGCTGTTCAAGATCAGCCTGGTGATCCGCCTGACGCGCTCGGGCGTGCGCGAGACGATGCTGATGGACTACGTGAAGTTCGCCCGCGCCAAGGGCCTGTCGCGCAACCGCGTCACCTACGTGCACGTGTTCAAGAACATCCTGATCCCGGTGGTCACCGTGGTGGGGCTGGAGCTGGGCTCGACCATCGCCTTCTCGGTCGTCACCGAATCCGTGTTCGCGTGGCCGGGCATGGGCAAGCTGATCATCGACAGCATCAACGTGCTCGATCGCCCGGTGATCGTGGCCTACCTGATGATCATCGTGCTGATGTTCATCGTCATCAACCTGGTGGTGGACATCATGTACAGCGTGCTCGACCCCCGCGTGCGGCTGGAGGGGCAGGGCTGATGTCCAGCACCACCGTGGCACCCGCCGTGCGGGAGGAGACGCCCTTCCGCCGCTTCCTCAGCGAGTTCGCGGCGTCGAAGATCGCGATGGGCGGCTTCATCGTCTTCGCCATCATCGTGGTGCTGGCCGTCCTCGCCCCCTGGATCACGCCGCAGGACCCCTACGACCTCGGCACCATCGACATCATGGACGGGCGGCTGGAGCCCGGCGCGGTCGGCGCCTCGGGCATCACCCACTGGCTGGGCACCGACGACCAGGGGCGCGACATGCTTTCGGGCATCCTCTACGGGCTGCGGATCTCGCTGACGGTGGGCGCCGGTTCGGCGCTGATCGCGGGCCTCGTCGGCGCCTCGCTGGGGATGCTGGCCGCCTATGCGGGCGGGCGCACCGACAGCGTGATCATGCGCGTGGTGGACCTCCAGCTCTCCTTCCCCACCATCCTCGCCGCGCTGATGATCCTGGCCTTCCTGGGCAAGGGCATCCTCAACGTCGTCATCGCGCTCGTCATCGTCGAATGGGCGTATTACGCGCGCACGGTGCGCGGCTCGGCCCTCGTCGAGCGGCGGCGCGAGTACATCGAGGCGGCGCAGTGCCTGGCCCTGCCCACGCGGCGCATCCTGTTCCGCCACCTGCTGCCCAATTGCCTGCCGCCGCTGATCGTGGTCGGCACCATCCAGGTGGCCCGCGCCATCGCGCTGGAGGCGACGCTGTCCTTCCTGGGCCTGGGCGTGCCGATCACCGAGCCCTCGCTGGGGCTGCTGATCGCCAACGGCTACGAATACATGCTGAGCGGGAAGTACTGGATCAGCTTCTACCCCGGCGTGGCGCTGCTGATCACCATCGTGTCCATCAACCTGATGGGGGACCACCTGCGCGACGTGCTCAATCCGAGGCTCAAGAAATGAGCCTCGGATTGAGCCCTTTGCCACGCCCTCAAACGCCGGGCGCGCACTCCGTGCGCTTGGCTTCGCCGCGCCACGGGCGCACCCGTCCACGCGGTCGGTCTGGCGGCGCCGGCCGCCGTGCGGCCGGATGTTCCAGCAAGGTTTCGCCGTGACGGCCACCCTCGAAGTCCGCGACCTCCAGACGCATTTCTTCACCCGCGCCGGCGTGGTGAAGGCGGTGGACGGCGTCTCCTTCACCGTCGAGCGCGGCAAGGTGCTTGGGCTGGTGGGCGAATCCGGTTCCGGCAAGTCGGTCACCGGCTTTTCCATCATCGGGCTGGTGGACGCGCCCGGCCGCGTCGTCGGCGGCTCCATCTGGTTCCAGGGCAAGGACCTGGCGCGGCTGAGCGAGGAGGAGATGCGCAGCCTGCGCGGCAACCGCATCGCCATGATCTTCCAGGACCCGATGATGACGCTCAACCCGGTCCTGCGCGTGGACACGCAGATGATCGAGACGGTCCAGGCGCACGAGCAGGTGGACCGCGAGACGGCGCGCCAGCGCGCGCGCGACGCGCTGGGCATGGTCGGCATCCCCAGCCCCGACGAGCGGCTGATGTCCTACCCGCACCAGTTCTCCGGCGGCATGCGCCAGCGCGTGGCCATCGCCATCGCGCTCCTCCACCGCCCCGACCTGATCGTGGCGGACGAGCCGACGACGGCGCTGGACGTCACCATCCAGGGGCAGATCCTGGCCGAGGTTCAGAAGCTGGCGGCCACCACCGGCACCAGCCTGATCTGGATCACCCACGACCTGTCCGTGGTCGCCGGCCTCGCCGACGACATCGCGGTGATGTATGCCGGCCGCATCGTCGAGGACGGGCCGGTGAGCCAGGTGCTGGACGCCCCGCTGCACCCCTACACCGTCGGCCTCATCGGCTCCGTCCCCAGCCGCAACAAGCGCGGCGAGCCGCTGCGCCAGATCCCCGGCATGACCCCCTCCCTGCTGAAGCTGCCCGCCGGCTGCGCCTTCCGCTCGCGCTGCGAGCGCGCGGACGAGGCCTGCCTGGAGCATCCGGCCCTGTTCGGGCTGCGCGAAGGCCAGCGCGCCCGCTGCTTCCACCCGCACCTGGAGGAGGTGCCGGCATGAGCGACGCCGCCATCCTTCCCCCCGCCGTCGCCACGGAGCAGCCGATTATCGAGCTGCGCGGCCTGTCCCGCCGCTTCGAGAAGAAGCTCGACTTCGCCGGCCGCATCGCCAGGCGCCTGGGCGCCAACGTGCGCGAGGAGACGGTGCACGCGGTGGACCGCGTGGACCTGTCCATCCGCAAGGGCGAGGTGGTGGGCCTGGTCGGCGAATCCGGCTGCGGCAAGTCCACGCTCGGGCGCATGGTCGCCGGCATCCTGCCCCCCTCCGAGGGGACGGTGCTGTGGCGCGGGCGCGACGTGCTCTCGCTCGACCCCGCGCAGCGGCGCGAAGCCAAGCTGCGCACGCAGATGATCTTCCAGGACCCCTACGCCTCGCTGAACCCGCGCATGCGCGTGGAGGACATCGTGGGCGAGGCGCCGGCCTTCCACGGCATGGTGCCGCGCGGCGGCTTCGATGAGTACGTGGACGCGCAGATGCGCCGCGCCGGCTTGGACCCCGCCTTCAAGAAGCGCTACCCGCACCAGTTCTCCGGCGGGCAGCGCCAGCGCATCGGCATCGCCCGCGCGCTGGCCGTGCAGCCCGAGTTCATCGTGTGCGACGAGGCGGTGGCGGCACTCGACGTCTCCATCCAGGCGCAGATCCTCAACCTGTTCATGGCCCTGCGGCGCGAGCTGGACCTGACCTACCTGTTCATCTCCCACGACCTGGGCGTGGTGGAGCACCTCTCCGACCGCGTGGTGATCATGTATCTCGGCCGCGTGGTGGAGCAGGCGCCGGCGGAGGAGGTCTTCACCCGGCCCAACCACCCCTACACCGCCTCGCTGCTTTCCGCCGTGCCGCGGATCGGGGCGCGCAAGCGGGCCTTCAGCGTGGTGCAGGGCGAGATCCCCTCGCCGCTGAACCCGCCGCCGGGCTGCCACTTCCACCCCCGCTGCCCGCACGCCTTCGACCGCTGCCGCGCCGAGGTGCCGGCGCTGAAGCAGGTCGCGCCCGGGCACTTCTCCGCCTGCCACCTCAACGACAAGGCCGCGTGATCCCACCCTACTCGGCGCAGTGGGAAAGCGAGGAACTGGTCGCCGAGTTCCTCGCCGGGCGCGACGCCGCCAGCGACCCACTGTGGCGCCACTCCGGCGCGGCGGACGCCGCCGAATACGCCCGCTGGGCGCGCCACCTCTGCGGCATGGCCTGCCTGCGGATGGCGCTGGGCGGCGCCCACCCCATCCACGACCTGCGCCGCGCCGTGCAGGCCCATGGCGGCTACGTGGACGATGGCGGCGACGCCATCCACGGCCTGCGCTACGCCGGCGCGGTGGAATGGCTGCGCGCGCAGGGCCGCGACGCCCGCATCGTGCTGGACGAACCGGCGGAGGACATCCCGCGCAAGCTGGTGGATGGCGCGCTGTTCATCGCCTCCGTCCACCCCGCCATCCGCACGCCGGACCACGACCCGCCGCACCGGGGCGGCCACCTCGTCCTGGTCTTCGGCGTGGATGCCGAAGGGCGGCTGCGCTTCCACAACCCGTCCGGCGACACGGCGGCCACGCGGCGCGACGTGCGGATGGACCTGGCCAGCTTCGCCCGCTTCCACGCCGAACGCGGCATCCTGCTCGCGCCGCCGTGAGGCGCCCCGACGCCGGCCTGGTCCTCGCCACCGCCTTCACCCAGACGGTGGGGTGGGGCACGCTGTTCATCCCCTTCGCCCTGCTGATGCAGCCCATGGAGCGTGACCTCGGCTGGTCGCGCGCGCTGCTCTCGGGCGGCTTCACGCTGGGGCTGCTGGTCGCCGGCGTGCTGGCCATCCCGGTCGGGCGCTTCATAGACCGCCATGGCGGCCGCCTGCCGCTGGTGGGCGGCGCGCTGCTCGGC
>JALHNW010000081.1 GCA_022843345.1 Rubritepida sp.
GTCGGTTCCACGCTCACCATCAACCCGCACATCCTGCGCAACATCTCCTACCGGGTGGAGGATTTCGCGCCCGTCACGCTGATCTCCACCCTGCCCTTCGCCATCGTGGCGCGGCCGGATGGCCCGCGCAGCCTGGACGAACTGGTGGCGCGCGCCCGCGCCCGGCCGGGCGAGGTGACCTACGGCACCAACGGGCCGTCGTCCTTCAACAACATCGCCGCCGTGCTGGTGGCGGAGCAGCTGGGCATCCGCATGCAGGACGTCACCTATCGCGGCGACGCGGCGCAGGTGGCGGATTTCCTGGGCGGGCGGCTGGAGCTGCTGGTGGTCGGCGGCTCCACCGGCATCCCGCTGCACCGCGAGGGGCGCGGGCGCATCATCGCCTGGACCGGCGAGCGGCGGATGACCGGCATGGACGACGTGCCCACCGTGGCCGAGACGCGGCCCGAGGCGGTGGCGCAGACCTGGTTCGGCCTGCTGGTCCCCGCCCGCAGCCCGCGCGCGATGGTGGAGCGGCTGCACGCCGCCGCCGCGGGCGCCATCCGCACCGATGACTTCCGCCGCCGCATGACGACCGAAGGGCAATTTGCCATCGGCAGCAGCCCGGAGGAGTTCGGCGACTTCCTGGCCCGCGAATCGGCGCGCTGGGGGCCGGTGCTGGCGCGGATGAACATTCAGGGGTGACGGCAGCCGGCGCCGCCAGCGGCCCCGCGCCAACGGCGCACGAGTGGCGCGGCGAAAGCCAAGGCGCCGCCCGGCGACTGGGGGCATCGAACTACGACTGGACGGCTTGCCGTTCAGTCGTAGATCTGCGCCAGCGTCTCGGCCACCAGGCAGGGGCGCGGGCTGCCTTCCAGCTCCATCGCGTTGTCCAGCGTCACCCGCACCCCGCCGGGGATCGGCTCCACCGCCTTCAGCGTGATCGCAAGCCGCACGCGCGAACCCGCCGGCACCATCGCCGTGAAGCGCACCTTGTTCGTGCCGTAGTTCAGCGCGCGCGAGCGCTGCACGACGCGGTACACGGAGGGCGCCAGCCGCGGCAGCAGCGACAGCGTCAGGAAGCCGTGCGCGATGGTCTTCCCGCCCGGCATCTCCTTCGCCGCGCGCTCCACGTCCACGTGGATCCACTGGTGGTCGCCCGTCGCCTCGGCGAAGAGGTCGATGGTGCGCTGGTCCACCGTGAACCATTCGCTGGTGCCCAGCTCCTTGCCGACCCAGCCGGCCAGGTCCTTCGTCGTGGCGATCTCGAGCATGCGCGTTCCTCCGGGCGCGGAGCATCGCGCGCAGCCCCGCGCCCGTCCAGTCAGCGCGCGGGGTTCACCGGGCCGCGGGCGCGCACCCAGTCGTTGAAGGGCATGCGGTCCACCCGCACCAGGCAGGGCATGCCGGCCCCGGCGTCGTGGCGGAAGGCGTAGACCACGATGTCCGTGCCCTGGAGCATCACGCGGCAGAAGCCCGCATCCGGGCCGGGGTCGTTGTCCGGGCAGCGGTCGAGGTCCAGGTGCGGCACCTTCTCCTCGAAGCCGGGGTAGGAGATCCAGCACTCGGCCGCCTGGGCCGGGGCGGCCAGCGCCAGCATCGCGGCCAGCAAGCGCCTCATGCCGGCGTGTCCTTCAGGCCCAGCACGCGCTCGATCGTCATCGGCAGGTCGCGCACGCGCCGGCCGGTGGCGTGCCACACGGCGTTGGCGATGGCCGGCGGCGCGCCGCAGATGCCGATCTCGCCCAGGCCCTTCACGCCCAGCGGGCTGGTGCGCGGGTCGTGCTCCTCCACGAACAGCACGTCGATGTCGGGCACGTCGGCGCAGGCGGGGATGTGGTATTCGGCCAGGTTGTGGTTCATCCGCCGGCCGAGGACGTGGTCCTCCTGCGCCTCCTCGTGCAGCGCCATGCCGATGCCCCAGACCGCGCCGCCGATGACCTGTGAGCGCGCGGTCTTGGGGTTGAGGATGCGCCCGGCCGCCACCGCCTGCACCATGCGCGTCACCCGCACCTGGCCCAGCGCCTCGTCCACCCGCACCTCGGCGAAGACGGCGCTGTGGGCGTGGGAGGAGTAGCGCAGCTGGGACAGCATGTCCGGCCCCGCCTTGCCATCGGCCACCAGGGAGTCGCGCCCCGATTCCCCCAGGATGTCCGCCAGCGGGATCGCCGTACCCGCATCGCTCCAGCGCGCCATTGCGCCATCGGCGAAGCGCAGATCCTCCAGCGTCGCGCCAAGCAGGCGGCCCTTCTTCTGCGCCAGGCGCAGCAGCTCCGCCTTCAGCCGCGCGCAGGCATCGTCCACCGCGGCACCTGCGGAGGCCGCCGTCCAGGAGCCGCCGGAAACCGGGGCCTTGGGCAGCAGGCTGTCGCCCAGCAGGACGGTTACGCGCGCCATCGGCAGGCCCAGCGCCTCGGCGGCGATCTGGGTGAGGATGGTGTAGGTGCCGGTGCCGATGTCGGCGGTGGCGACGCCCACGGTGGCGCGGCCCTCGCCATCCAGCATCACGCGGGCGTGGTGGGTCTGCATCTGCGCCTCCCACGCGCCGGTCGCCATGCCCCAGCCGACCAGCTCGTGGCCGTCCTTCATGGCGCGCGGGGCCAGCGGGCGGCCCTGCCAGCCGAAGCGCTCGGCGCCCATGCGGTAGGCGGCGCGCAGCTCCTTCGAGGTGTGGCGCTTGTTGCTCACCTCGTCGGTGTCGGCGTGGTTCACCAGGCGCAGCTGGAGCGGGCACATGCCCAGCTTCTCCGCCAGCTCGTCCATCGCCGATTCGGCGGCGAAGAGGCCGATGGGCGCGCCGGGCGCGCGCATGTCGGTCGGGCTCTCGATGTCCAGCTTCACCAGCTTGTGGGACAGCGACACGTTGGGCGCGGGGTAGAGCAGGTTGGTCCAGTTCACGACCACCTCCTGGTGGTCCTCGTAGGTGGAGGTGCCGGCGATGGCGTCGTGGCGGATGGCCGTCAGCTTGCCGTCGCGCGTAGCGCCCAGGGCCACCAGCATCTCGGTCTGCGGGCGGTGGGCCAGGAAGAACTGGTGGTCGCGCGGCAGCACCAGCTTCACCGAGCGGTTCAGGGCGAGGGCCGCCATCACCGCCAGGAAGCACTGGTGGTGCGGCCGCAGCCCCGAGCCGAAGCCGCCGCCGAGGTAGGGCGTCACCACCCGCACCTTCTCCTTCGCCAAGCCGAAGATGGCGCAGACCGTGGCCTGGGTGTTCATCACGCCCTGGATCTTGTCGTGGATCAGCAGCGCGCCGCCCTCCTCCACGATCACCGTGGTGGCGTGGGGTTCCATGGCGTTGTGCACCTCGGCGGCCACCGAGTAGCGCGCCTGGTGCGTCACCGGGGCGGCGGCCAGCGCGGCCTCCACGTCGCCCTTGGGCTTGGGCGGCGGCGTGGTGCCCGAGCGTGTCTTGGGCGGCACGTAGGCGGTGCCGAGCCGCAGGCCGAGGTCGGTGTGGTGCGCCTCCTCCTCGTACGCCACCGTGACGAGGTTGGCGGCGTGGCGCGCGGCCTCGTAGGTCTCGGCCACCACCAGGGCGATGGGCTGGCCGGAATGCAGGATGCGGGCGTCGTGCAGCGGGCGCAGCGGCTGGCCGGGCGGCGCCACCTCGTCCTGCCAGGAGGAGCCGAACCAGGAGGTGCGCGGCCGGTTCTCGTGCGTGAACACCTCCACCACGCCGGGCACCGCCAGGGCGCGCGAGGTGTCCATGGCGAGGATGCGGCCGCGCGCGATGGCGCTGCCCACGGGATGCGCCTGGAGGATGGGCTGGCCGGCCGCGAAATCCGCCACGTAGGGCGCGGCGCCGGTGACCTTGGCGCGGCCGTCCACGCGGTCCTGCGGGGTGCCGATGATGCGCTGGTTCTGCATGGTTCAGGCGATCCGCTTCTCGACGTGGGATTGCGGCGTGGCGTGCGCCGCCTGGTGCAGCGCGCGCGGGATGGCGCGGCGGGCGAGCTCGATCTTGAAATCGTTGTGGCCCTGGCCCTGCGCGCCGCGCAGGATGAGCGAGGCGGCGGCGGCGAAGGCGTCCTCGCCGGGCGCCTGCCCCTGGAGCATCGTCTCCGCCTCCGCCACCCGCCACGGCTTGTGGGCGACGCCGCCGAGTGCGATGCGCGCCTTGGCGATGCGCCCGCCCTCCAGCGTCACGGCGGCGGCGACGGAAACGAGGGCGAAGGCGTAGGACAGGCGGTCGCGCAGCTTCAGGTAGGTGCGGTGCGCGCCGTAGTCCCAGGCGGGGATCTCGACCGCCGTGATCAGCTCGCGCTCGCCCAGGGTCGTGTCGCGCTGCGGCTCGTTCCCCGGCAGGCGGTGGAACTCGGCCATGGGGATGCGCCGCTCGCCCTCCGGGCCCTGGGCCACCACCACCGCCTCCAGCGCGGCCAGCGCCACGCACATGTCGGAGGGGTGCGTGGCGATGCAGGATTCCGACGCGCCGAGGATCGCGTGGATGCGGTTCACGCCGCCGATGGCCGGGCAGCCCGTGCCCGGCTCGCGCTTGTTGCAGGCGGTCTGGCGGTCGTAGAAATAGTGGCAGCGCGTGCGTTGCAGCAGGTTGCCGCCGGTCGTCGCCATGTTGCGAAGCTGCGGCGTGGCGCCGGCCAGGATGGCATCCGCCAGCAGCGGGTGGTGCGCCAGCACCAGCGGGTGCGCGGCGGCGTCGGCGTTGGTCACCAGCGCGCCGATGCGCAAGGTCCCGCCCGCCTGCGTCACCTCCCGCAGGCCGGCGATGCGGCCGAGGTCGAGCACCGCCGCCGGGCGCTCGACGTCGTATTTCATCAGGTCCACCAGGTTGGTGCCGCCGGCCAGGAAGCGCGACGCCGCGTCCTTGCCGGCGATGGCGAGCGCCGGCGCCTCGGGGCGCGAGAAGGTGAAGGGCCTCATCGGGACGCCACCTCCCCGATCGCCGCGACGATGTTGGGGTAGGCGCCGCAGCGGCACAGATTGCCGCTCATCCACTCGCGGATCTCGTCGGGGGTCTTCGCGTGCCCCTCCTCGAGCAGCGCGACGCCGGAGCAGAGCTGGCCCGGGGTGCAGTAGCCGCACTGGAAGGCGTCATGCGCGATGAAGGCCTGCTGGAGCGGGTGCAGCGTGCCGTCGGGGGCTGCCAGGCCCTCGACGGTGCGGACCTCGCTGCCCTCCTTGCTGGCGGCGAGCACCAGGCAGGCATTCACCCGCCTGCCGTCCAGGATGACGGTGCAGGCGCCGCATTGCCCGTGGTCGCACCCCTTCTTGCTGCCCGACAGGCCGAGGGTGTCGCGCAGCGCGTCCAGCAGCGTGGTCCAGGGCGCGAGGCGCATGTGGCGTTCCTGGCCGTTCACCGTGATCGGGACGGACAGCAGGTCGGGTCCGCGCGGGGACAGGTCGTCGGGCATGGGGGGTGTTCCTGAGGCTCCCTGCGGCAACGCGGCGGGGGCCGGGGCGTTGGCGCTGCGATTCGTGGGAATGTGGGAATGGCGCAGCGCTGGCCCGAGCGGCTCTGGGTGGTCCGGCATGGCGAGAGCCTGGGCAACGTCGCGCGCGACGCCGCCGACGCGGCCGGCGCGCACCTGATCGAGACGGGCGGGCGCGACGTGGACGTGCCGCTCTCGCCGCTGGGCGAGGCGCAGGCGGAATCGCTCGGCCACTGGTTCCGCGGGCAGCGGCCGGAGGTGATCCTCGCCTCGCCCTACGCCCGCGCGCGGCGCAGCGCGGAGATCATCCGCGACGCCGCCGGGCTGGCCCTGCCCGTCTGCGTGGACGAGCGGCTGCGGGAGAAGGAGTTCGGCATCCTGGACCGGCTGACGCGCGCGGGCATCGAGGCGCTGCACCCGGACCAGGCGGCGCTGCGCGGCATATTGGGAAAATTCTACCACCGCCCGCCCGGCGGCGAATCCTGGTGCGACGTGATCCTGCGGCTGCGCTCGGCGCTGGACACCATCGTGCTGCACCATGCGGGGCAGCGGGTGCTGGTGGTGGCGCACCAGGTGGTGGTGCTGTGCCTGCGCTACCTGCTGGAACGCATGGACGAGGCCGCGGTGCTGGCGGTGGACCGCGAGGCGGACGTGCCGAATTGCGGCGTGACGGAATACCGCTTCGACCCCGATGACGGGCCGAACGGCGCCCTGGTGCTGCACCGCGCCAACTGGGTGGCGCCGCTGCGCGCCGAGGGCACGCCGGTCACGGCGGAGCCGGAACGGGTGACGGGGGCACGATGACGACGATCACGCCGGAATGGCTGCGCGCCAACCCCCTGCCCCCCTTCGAGGCGGCGACCGACAAGGATTCCCGCGGCCGCGTGCTGGTCGCCGGCGGATGCCGCGAGGTGCCGGGCGGCGTGGTGCTGGCGGCCGAGGCGGCGCTGCGGGTAGGGGCCGGCAAGCTCCAGGTCGCCACTGTCGAGTCCGTGGCCCCGGCCATGGCGATGCGCCTGCCGGAGGCGCGGGTGATCGGCTTGGCGCAGACGGAGGAAGGATGGCTCGCCCCCGCCGCCGCCCCCTGGCTGGAGCAGCTGGCGGAGCGGGTGGACGCGGTGTGCCTGGGCCCGGGCATGATGGATGCGGAGGAGGCGGGCGCGCTGGCGCGGGCCATGCTTCGGGCGGTGCGCGCCCCGGTCGCCTTCCTGCTGGACGCGGCGGCGATCTGCGGGCTGGAGCCGGACAGCGCCGGCCGCCACGCCGGGCGCATGGTGCTGACGCCGCACGCGGGCGAGATGGCGCAGATGCTGGACATCGCGCGCGAGGCGGTCGAGGCGGACCCGCTGGCCGCCGGGCGCGAGGCGGCGCGGCGCTTCCAGGCGGTGGTCGTCGTGAAGGGGGCCGATTCTTCCGTGGTGACGCCGCAGGGCCAGGCCTTCGCCTGCGAGGGCGGCGGGGTGGGCCTCGCCACCTCCGGCAGCGGGGACGTGCTGGCGGGCGCCATCACCGGGCTGCTGGCCCGCGGCGCGCCGCCCCTGCTGGCGGCGATCTGGGGCGTGTGGCTGCACGCGCAGGCCGGGCGGCGGCTGGGACCGCCCGGCTTCCTGGCGCGGGAGCTGCCGGGGTGCTTCCCGGCTATACTCAGCCTGTTTTCGAGCTCGCCGGTCACGGCGAGCGGCCCGGAAAACCAGGCCGGCGACGACTAGCCGCGCGCAGCGCGGCTAGTGATACTTGCGGATGAGGCCCACCAGGCGCCCCTGCACCTTCACCCGCCCGGCGGCGAAGATGCGCGTCTCGTAGGCCTGGTTCGCCGGCTCCAGCGCCACGGAGTTGCCGCGCTGGCGCAGGCGCTTGAGCGTCACCTCGCTCTCGTCGATCAGCGCGACGACGATGGCGCCGTTGTCGGCGGTGTCGCCCTGGCGGATGACGACGAGGTCGCCGTCCAGGATGCCGGCCTCCACCATCGAGTCGCCGGCGACTTCCAGCGCGTAGTGCTCGCCGCCCGTCAGCAGGTCGGCCGGCACCTCCACCATCTCGGAGGGGTTGCGCAGCGCCTCGATCGGCGTGCCGGCGGCGATGCGGCCCATCATCGGCAGGTGGCCGTGACCGGGGCGCGCCGGGCTGCTGGGCTGCACGGCGGCGCGGCGGGCGCGCACGGCGTCCAGCTG
>JALHNW010000082.1 GCA_022843345.1 Rubritepida sp.
CGTCTCCCCCGCCCCGGCACCCTGCTGGCCGCCGGCGGCGAGACGCTGCGCGCCGCCGCCCTCGCGCTCGGCGCCGAGGCGATCCACGCCACCGGCCTGGCCGAAGCGGGTGTGCCGCGCGCCGTGCTGGTGGGCGGGCGATGGGACGGCGTGGCCGTCATCTCCAAATCCGGCGCCTTCGGCGGCCCTTCGCTGTGGCGCGACCTCCTCTTCCCTTCGGGTGACCCTGCATGACCAAGACCCTCGCCATCACCATGGGCGACCCCGCCGGCATCGGCCCCGAGATCATCGCCAAGGCCGCGCTGGCGCTGCGCCCGCGGCTGGAGGCGGGCGACCTGCGCCTGCTCGTCATCGGCCATGCCGGCTGCATGGAGGCGGCGCGCGACCGCTTCGCCCCCGGCCTGCCCATGCCGCGCGTGACGGAGGCCGGCGAATGGCCCGCGCTCGCCATCCTGCCCGCCAAGCCCGACGCCCCCATCGCGCCGGGCGAGATCCAGGCGGATGCCGGCGACTTCGCCTATCACGCCATCGCCGCCGGCGTGCGGCTTTGCCAGTCGGGCAGGGCAGGGGCCATCGTCACCGCGCCGCTGAACAAGGCCGCGCTGAACGCCGCCGGCCACCACCACGCCGGCCACACCGAGATGCTGGCCGAGCTGACGGGCGTGACAGGCTCGGTGATGCTGCTGGCGCATGGCAACATGCGCGTCTCCCACGTCACCACCCATTGCGCGCTGGCCGATGTGCCGAAGCGCCTCACCCCGCAGCGCCTGCGTCTGGTGCTGGACCTGACGCATGCTGCCCTGCTGCGCCTGGGGATCGCGCGCCCGCGCATCGCGGTGGCCGCGCTGAACCCCCATGCCGGCGAGGGCGGGCTGTTCGGGCGCGAGGACGACATCGTGAGCGTCCCCACCATCGCGCAGGCCAACGCGGACGGCCTGCACGTCGAAGGCCCGGTGCCGGGCGACACCGTCTTCGTGAAGCTGCGCGCCGGCCGCTACGACGCGGTGGTGGCGATGTATCACGACCAGGGCCACATCCCGGTGAAGCTGCTGGGCTTCCACGTGAATCCCGAGACGGGGCGGTGGGACGCGCTGTCGGGCGTCAACGTCACGCTGGGCCTGCCGATCATCCGCACCAGCGTGGACCACGGCACCGCCTTCGACATTGCGGGGCAGGGCATCGCCTCCGCCACCTCGCTGCTGGAAGCCGTGGACTACGCGGAGAAGCTCGCATGACGCCCATCCTGCTCGAACGCCCCGCCGTGCTGCACATCGGCGATGGCACCCTGCCCGAACTCGGCCGCTGGGCGCGGGCGCGCGGCGTGCAACGCCCGCTGGTCGTCACCGGCCGGTCGGGTGCGGCGCGCGTGGCGTTGCTGGACCTGCCGGGCGAGGTCACGGTGTTCGCCGACACCAAGCCGGAGCCCGACCTGCCCAACCTGCTCGCCGCCTGCGCGCTGGCGGAGCGCGCGCAGCCCGACTGCGTCATCGGCTTCGGCGGCGGCAGCGCGATGGACCTGGCGAAGCTGGTGGCGGTGCTGCCGGGCTCCGGCCAATCCCTGCACGACGTGGCCGGGCCGGAGAAGGTGCATGGCCGCCGCGTGCTGCTCGCCCAGGTGCCCACCACCGCCGGCACCGGCAGCGAGGCCGGCACGCGCGCCCTGGTCACCGACCCCGCCACCCGCAACAAGGTGGCCGTGCAGTCGCGCCACATGCTGGCCGACATCGCCGTGGTGGATGCGACGCTGACGCATTCCGTCCCGCCGGACGTCACCGCCGCCACCGGCCTGGACGCGCTGGCGCATTGCATCGAGTGCTTCACGTCGCGCAAATCCCACCCCGTCGTGGACCTGCATGTGCTGGAGGGCATCCGCCTCGTCGGCCGCTTCCTGCATCGCGCGGTGACGGATGGCGCGGATGCCGAGGCGCGCGCCGGGCTGATGCTGGCATCGCTCTACGGCGGCTTCGGGCTGGGGCCGGTGAACACCACCTCCGGCCACGCCATCGCCTATCCGCTCGGCACGCGCCACCACCTGCCGCACGGCCTGGCCTGCGCGCTCATCATGCCGCACGCGCTCGCCGTCAACGCCCCCGCCGCGCCCGACAAGACCGCGCTGGTGCTGGACGCCCTGGGCGGCGACGTCACCGCCTTCTGCGCCTCGCTGGGCCTGGACATGCGGCTGCGCGCCCACGCCATCCCCCAGGGCGACCTGCCGGCGATGGCGAAGGAGGCGCACGCCATCCGCCGCCTGCTGGACAACAACCCGCGCGACATGAGCGAGGGGGAGATCCTCGCCCTCTACGAAAGGGCCTTCTGATGCTGATGCAGCCCCCGCCCTTCACGTCCACCCTCGCGCCGCGCGCCGGCGACGCGGCGCGCGTGGAAGCCTTCATCCCCACGCCCTGCGTGCAGAACCACGCCGCCTCCCTGCTGGAGCTGCCGGACGGCACGCTGCTCGCCACCTGGTTCGGCGGCACGCAGGAGGGGGTGCCCGACATCTCGGTGCACCTGTCCCGCCTGGCCCCCGGCGCGGCGCGATGGTCCGACGCGGTGCGCCTGTCCGACGACCCCACGCGCTCCGAGCAGAACCCCTTGCCCTGGCTCGCCCCCGACGGCGCGCTGTGGCTGCTGTGGACCGCGCAGCTCGGCGGCAACCAGGACACGGCGATCATCCGTCGCCGCATCTCGCGCGACGGCGGCTTGAGCTGGGGGCCGGTGGAGGTGCTGTTCGACACGCCCGGCCTGTTCATCCGCGCGCCCATCGTGGTGGCGCGCGACGGCGCCTGGCTGCTGCCCGTCTGGCGCTGCACGAAGCCCGCCCAAGGCCCCTGGACCGGCGACCTGGACACCAGTTCGGTGATGGTGAGCGAGGATGCGGGCGCCACCTGGGCGGAACACCCGGTGCCGGGTTCGCTGGGCGCCGTGCACATGGCGATCCTGGACACGGGCGCGGACTACGTGGCCTTCTTCCGCTCCCGCCGCGCCGATTTCGTGCAGGTGTCGCGCTCGGCCGACGGGCGCGCGTGGTCCGCGCCCGCGCCGCTGCACCTGCCCAACAACAACTCCTCGGTCGCCGCCGCGCGGCTGGCCTCGGGCCACATCGCGCTGGTGTACAACCATTCGAGCCGCGAGGACGCCACCGGCCGCCGCCTGTCGCTGTACGACGACATCGGCGGCGAGGACGATGCCCCGCGCGTCACCGAGGGCGCCTTCTGGGGCGCCCCGCGCGCGCCCATCACCCTGGCCCTGTCCGACGATGGCGGCCGCAGCTTCCCGCACCGCCGGAACCTGGAGGAGGGCGACGGCTTCTGCATGACCAACAACAGCCAGGACAAGCTGAACCGCGAGTTCAGCTACCCCGCCATCATCCAGGCCAGGGACGGGCGCCTCCACCTCGCCTTCACCTTCTGGCGCCAGTCCATCAAGCACGTCACCCTCCACGAGGAGTGGGCCCTGTGAGCCTCTCGCCATCCGGCGTCTTCTGCGCCGCCCTCACGCCCCTCGACGCGAAGCTCGCGCCCGACCACGCGCGCTTCGTGGCGCACGCGAAGCGCCTGCTGGCCGAGGGCTGCGCCGGCATCGCCCTGCTGGGCACCACGGGCGAGGCCAACAGCTTCTCGAGCGCCGAGCGCATGGACCTGCTGGACGCCGCACTCGACGCCGGCATCGCGCCCGCCGCGCTGCTGCCCGGCACCGGCGTCGCCGCGCTGACGGAGACGGTGGCGCTGACGCGGCACGCGCTGGCCGGCGGCGTTTCCACCGTCGTCATGCTGCCGCCCTTCTACTACAAGGACGTCACCGAGGACGGCCTGTTCGCCGCCTATGCCGAGACGGTGACGCGCATCGGCGACGCGCGGCTGCGCGTGGTGCTCTACCACATCCCGCAGGTCTCCGCGGTGCCGATCCCCTTCGCGGTCATCCACCGCCTGCGCGCCGCCTTCCCGGGCACCTTCGCCGGCATCAAGGACAGCGCGGGCAAGCTGGACCACATGGTGGCGCTGGTGCGCGAATTCCCGGGCCTCGCCGTGCTGGCCGGCGCCGACCCGCTGCTGCTGCCGCTGATGAAGGAAGGGGGCGCGGGCTGCATCACCGCCACCTCGAACCTGGTGGCCGCCGACCTCGCCTTCGTGTTCCGCCACCACGCCGACCCCGCGCGCGAAGCCGAGGTGGCGGCCGCGCAGGCGCGCATCGTCGCCGCGCGCGAACGCGCCTCGCGCTTCGCCCAGATGGCCTCGCTCAAGGCGCTGCTGGCGCAGCGCGACGGCCATCCGGGCTGGAAGCGCCTGCGCCCGCCGCTCATCCCCCTGACGCCGGCCGAAGAAGCCGCGCTGCTCGCCCCGTGATCCCGGAAGGAACCGCCGCACAATCCTGCTTGCCGCCCCCGCCCTGCTCGCCGCGCCCGCCATCCACGCCCAGCCCGCCTGGCCGCAGGGCCAGGTGCTGCGCGTCATCTGCCCCTGGCCGCCGGGTGCGGCCAACGACGCGCTCGCCCGCCTCGCCGCGCAGAGGCTCAACGAGAAGCTCGGCGCCAACGCGGTGGTGGAGAACCGCACCGGGGGCGCCGGCCTCATCGGCACCAACGCCGTGCTCCAGGCCGCGCCCGACGGCTTCACCCTGCTGGCCTCGGCCTTCAACACCGCCGTGATGCCCATGGTGCTGCGCGGCGCCACCTTCGACCCCGAGCGCGACCTGGAGGTGATGGCCCGCACCGCCCGCGCCCCGCTGGTGCTGGCCATCACCGGCTCGCGCCCGCAGCGCACCATCACCGAGGTGGTGGCCGCCGCCAAGGCGAACCCGCGCGACTGGACCATGGCCGTCTCGGCGTTGGGTGCGGCCGGGCACCTGGCTTCCGTCGAGTTCAACCGCCGCACCGGGGCGGGGCTGGAGTTCGTCACCTACCGCGGCGCGCAGCCCGCGCTGACCGACCTGATGGGCGGCTCGGCCCACCTGCTGATCGAGCCCTCCTTCGCGCTGCTGCCCGCGGCGCGCGATGGGCGCATACGCATCCTCGCCATCGCCGCGCCTGCGCGCTCCCCGCTTGCGCCCGAGATCCCGACCTTCGCGGAGGCCGGCCTGCCCAATTTCGAGTTCGCCTCCTGGTACGGCATCTGGGCGCCGCGCGGCACGCCCGCGGCCATCCAGGCCCAGGTGAACCAGGTGATGCAGGACACGATGCGCGACCCCGCGATCGTGGCGCGCCTCACGCAGCAGCTGCTGGAGCCGGTGACGGAATCCATCCCCGAGACGCGCGCCTTCATCCGCGCGGAGATCTCCCGCGCGGGCGAGCTGCTGCGCTCGGTCAACTACCAGCCGGAGTGAGGCCGGCGCCCGCGCAGGGCGTTCAGCGCGGCTCCCGCCGGTGGTTCAGCAGGCGGTCGCGGTCGGGCACGTCGATGCGCTTGCCGGCGCAGCGGATCAGCCCCTCCGCCTCCAGCGCGTGCAGGCTGCGCGACAGCGTCTCGGGCGTCATGCCGAGCCGCGCGGCGATGGCGCCCCGCGGCTCCGGCACCTCGGCCGAGCCGCCGCCCGCCTCCTCGGCGATGCGCCGCGCCAGGAAGCGGGCGATGCGCCGCTCGGCGGGGCGCAGCTTGAGGTCCACCACCTGGTCCACCATCAGCCGCCAGTGGCGCGCCAGCAGCTCCGTCATCGCGCGGGCGATGGCGGCGTCGCGCGCCAGGGCGTCGCGGAAGGCGTCGGCCGGGATCATCATCACGCGCAGCGCCGTCAGCGTGGCGGCGGAGGCGAGGTAGGGCAGGCGCAGCACCACGGCGGGCACCAGGAACGCCTCCCCCGCCCGGAAGATCTCCACCACCGTCTCCGCGCCCGACTCCGCGCGCGCGGTGAGCGCGACCGAGCCCTCGAGCGCGACGTGGACGAAATCCGCCTCCCGGTCCTGCGCGAAGATGACGGCGCCGCGCGGCAGCTGCTGGACGAAGGCCGGGCCGGCGAGGCGCGCCAGCGCGTCGTCGCCCGCCGCCATGAACAGCGGCAGGCGGCGGAGGATGTCGGCGTGCGCGCGGGTGTCCTGCATGGATCGGGCATAGGGGAAAACCCGGAAAGCAGAATTGATATGGATCAAGACAGGAATTGAGGGAGCGCAGGAAAGCCTTGTAATACGGGGATTTTCGGAGGGAATTCCAGCGTCATTCCGAGGGTGGTTGATCCATCGCAATTCCCATCCGCGCCGATCGGGGCAGGTTCCGCACCGCCTCGACAGAACGGAGCGGGCGATGAGTGACCCATCTGGTGCAACGGTGAATGGCAGGGATCGCAGCATGGCGCTGTGGTCCAGCACGGCGGCCTTCACGGTCTGCTTCGCCGCCTGGACGATCTTCTCGATCCTGGGCGTGCAGGTGAAGCGCGACCTGGGCCTGAGCGACTTCCAGTTCGGCCTGCTGGTCGGCACGCCGATCCTCACCGGCAGCCTGATCCGCCTGGTGCTCGGCATCTGGGCCGACCAGCATGGCGGGCGCATCGTCTTCACGGCCACGATGCTCTGCGCGGCGGTGGCGACCTTCCTGCTCAGCTACGCGCATGACTACCCGACCTTCCTGCTGGCCGCACTCGGCGTGGGCATCGCGGGCGGGTCCTTCTCCGTGGGCGTCGCCTACGTCTCCAAGTGGTTCCCGAAGGAGAAGCAGGGCACGGCGCTGGGCATCTTCGGCGCGGGCAACGTCGGCTCGGCGGTGACGAAGTTCCTCGCCCCCGCGGTGATGGTCAGCATGGGCTGGCAGGCGGTGGCGCAGATCTGGGCCGCGGCGCTCGCCATCTCCGCCGTGCTGTTCTTCGTGCTGACGAAGGACGACCCCGACCTCGCCGCCCGCCGCGCCCGCAACGCGCAGCCGGAAAGCTTCGCGGCCATGCTGGCGCCGCTGGCGAACCTCCAGGTGTGGCGGTTCAGCCTGTACTACTTCTTCGTGTTCGGCGGCTTCGTCGCGCTGGCCCTGTGGCTGCCTCGCTACTACGTCGGCGTGTACGGGCTGGACATCGTGACCGCGGGGATGCTGGGCGCGGCCTATTCCATCCCCGGCTCGCTGTTCCGGGTGCTGGGCGGCACGCTGTCCGACAAGCACGGCGCGCGGGCGGTGATGTACTGGACGCTGCTGGGCTCCGTCACCTGCACCTTCCTGCTCAGCTACCCCGCCACGCACTACGTGGTCGCCGGCATCCGCGGGCCGATCGCCTTCGACATCGCGCTGGGCTTCGTGCCCTTCATGCTGCTCACCATGGCGCTGGGCTTCTTCATGAGCCTGGGCAAGGCCGCGGTCTACAAGCACATCCCCGTCTACTACCCCGGCCGGGTGGGCAGCGTGGGCGGCGTGGTGGGGCTGATCGGCGGGCTGGGCGGCTTCATCCTGCCCATGGCCTTCGGCGCGCTGAACGACGTGATCGGCGTGTGGACCAGCTGCTTCATGCTGCTCTTCCTCGTCGCCGCCGTCTCGCTCGCCTGGATGCACCTCGCCATCCGCCGGATGGAGAAGGAGCGCCACCCGGCGCT
>JALHNW010000083.1 GCA_022843345.1 Rubritepida sp.
GCGCCCAGGCGTCGGCGACGGCGTTGGGGAGGTGGAAGGGCGGGTGCGGCCAGTCCCGCCCGGCGCGGGCGGCGGCGACCGTCTCTGGCCGGATGCGGGCGCTGTGGGCGGCGCGGGTGCCCTCCACGCCCGGCAAGCCGCGGCCGATGACCGTGCGGCAGGCGATGAAGGAGGGACGCGGGTCTAGCTTGGCGAGCGTCATCGCGGCGTCCAGCGCCTGGAGGTCGTGGCCGTCCACCTCCTGCACGTGCCAATGCGCGGCACGGAAGCGGGCGGGAAAATCCTCGCTCATGGCCAGGGCGATGTCGCCATCGTCGGTCATGCGGTTGTCGTCCCACAGCCAGGTGAGCTTCCCCAGGCGCAGGTGGCCGGCGAGGGCCGCGACCTCGTGCGCGATGCCTTCCTGCAGGCAGCCATCGCCGGACAGCACCCAGGTGCGGTGGTCCACGATGTCCTCGCCCAGGGTGGCGCGCAGGAAGGCCTCGGCCAGCGCCATGCCGGCGGCATTCGCCACGCCCTGGCCGAGCAGGCCGGTGGTCACCTCCACGCCGTGCTGCGGGGCGCGTTCCGGATGGCCCTCGCAGGGGGAGCCGAGTTCGCGGAAGTTCCGCAGCGCGTCGGCCGTCATGCCGGGGTGGCCCGTCAGGTGGAGCAGCGAATACAGCAGCATGGAGCCGTGGCCGGCGGAAAGCACGAAGCGGTCGCGGTCGAACCAGGTGGGGTCGGCGGCGACGTGGTCGAGGTGGCGGGTCCACAGCGCCGTGCAGATCTCGGCCGCGCCCAGGGGCGTGCCGGGGTGGCCCTCGCCCACGCGGGCGATGGCGTCCATGGACAGGAAGCGGATGGCGTCGGCCATCCCTGGCGGCGTGTCGGTCATGGCGTGGTTCCCCCTGCGTGCTGCGTGCCGCGAAGGCGCTTCACCGTCGAGCGAGGAATTTGCGCCTTCGGGTGAATACGGTTCACCATCCCGGCGATGCTGCGCCATCTGCCCCTGTCCTCCCTGCGCGCCTTCGAGGCGGCGTCGCGCACCGGCTCCTTCCGCGCCGCCGCGGGCGAGCTGGGGCTGACGCCATCCGCCGTGTCGCACGCCATCCGCGCCTTGGAGGACAGCCTGGGCGTGGCGCTGTTCCGCCGCGAGGGGCGCAGCATCCTGCCCACCCAAGAGGGCGAGCGCCTGGCGCACCACGTCGAGCGCGGCTTCGGCGAGCTGCGCCTGGGCCTGGGCGCGGTGACGGCGCGGGGCACGCAACTGCTGCGGCTGCACGCCGCGCCCTCCTTCGCCGCGCAATGGCTGGTGCCCCGCCTGTCGCGCCTGCTGGAGGAGGCGCAGGGGCTGGAGGTGCGGATCGCCGCCGGCACCGACTACCCGCGCTTCCTGGCCGACGAGTTCGACGCCGACATCATCTACGGCGCGCCCTCGCCCGCCTATTACGGGCGGCAGAAGCTGGTGACGCTGCCGCTGGGGACGGAGGTGGTGACGCCGCTCTGCGCGCCGGCCCTGGCGCCACGCATCCGCGACGCGCAGGCGCTGATGGGGCACGCGCTGATCGACAGCACGTCCAAGAAGGTGCGCTGGCCGGAATGGTTCGCCGCCAACGGCCTGATCGCGCCCGAGCCGCGCGGGCCGCGCTTCGACCGCTCCTTCCTGTCGCTGCGCGCGGCCGCCGACGGGCTGGGGGTGGCGCTGGAATCCACCCGGCTCGCCGAGCGCGAGCTGGCCGAGGGCACGCTGGTGCGGCCCCTGCTGGGGGTGGCGGAGGACGTGACCTACACCGGGCACTACCTGGTCTTCCCGCAGGACCGGCGCTACGCGCGCGGCGTGCGGCGCTTCGCCGAATGGATGGCGGGCGAGCTGGGGCTCGTGCTGCGGCTGGAAGAATAGGTGAACCTGCCTCACCGGATGGCGAGATTTCCGCGCTGGACGGTGAACGCGCCGCGCGCCGATGCTGGCGCCAACACCTTCTGGGGGAAACGATGCTGCTTCAGGGACGCACCGCCGCGATCAGCGGCGCCGCGAGCGCGCGCGGGATCGGCCGCGCCACGGCCACGCTCTTCGCCGAGCATGGCGCGCGGGTCGCTATCCTCGACGTTGACGAGGCGGGCGCGAAGGCGGCCGCGGCCGAACTCGGCCCGCAGCACCTGGGCGTCGGCTGCGACGTGACGGCCTCGGCATCGTGCATCGCGGCGGCGGCGGCGGTGCAGGCGGAATTTGGGCAGTGCGACATCCTGGTGAACAACGCCGGCATCACCCAGCCGCTGAAGTTCGCCGAGATCTCGCCCGAGAACTGGCATCGGGTGCTGGACGTGAACCTCTCGGGCGTCCTGTACCTCTCGCAAGCCTTCGTGCCGGGGATGAAGGAGCGCGGGCGCGGCTCCATCGCCTGCATGTCCTCGGTTTCCGCGCAGCGCGGCGGCGGCATCTTCGGCGGGCCGCACTACAGCGCGGCGAAGGCCGGCGTGCTGGGGCTGGCCAAGGCGATGGCGCGCGAACTCGGCCCCTTCGGCATCCGGGTGAACTGCGTGACGCCCGGCCTGATCCAGACCGACATCACCGGCGGCAAGCTGACGGACGAAATGCGGGTGGAGATCCGCAAGGGCATCCCGCTCGACCGGCTGGGCGAGGCCTCGGACGTGGCGGGGGTGTACCTGTTCCTCGCCTCCGACCTGTCGGCCTACGTCACCGGCGCGGTCATTGACGTCAACGGCGGCATGCTGATCCACGGATGATCGCCAACGCCCCTTCCCTGGCGCGGCGCGCCTGGAACATCCGCCGCCACGCCGTGCGCATGGGCGAGGTGCAGGGCCAGGGCTACATCGCCCAGGCGCTGGGCGTGGCCGACGTGCTGGCCGTGTCCTACTTCCACGCCATGCGCTTCCGCCCGGATGAGCCGGAATGGGAGGGGCGGGACCGCTTCCTGCTCTCCATCGGGCACTACGCCATCGCGCTCTACGCCGCGCTGGTCGAGGCCGGGATCATCCCGGAGGACGAGATCGAGACCTACGGCGCCGATGATTCGCGCCTGCCGATGTCGGGCATGGCGGCCTACACGCCGGGGATGGAGATCACCGGCGGCTCGCTCGGCCAGGGGCTGACGGTGGCGGTGGGCATGGCGCTGGCGCTGCGGCTGAAGCGCAGCGACGCCTGGGTGGTGAACCTGCTCTCGGATGGCGAGCTGGACGAGGGCTCGACCTGGGAGGCGGCGATGAGCGCGGGCTCGCACGGGCTCTCGCGCCTCATCGCGCTGGTGGACGTGAACGGGATGCAGGCGGACGGGCCGTCGCTGGGCGTTTCCAACTTCGAGCCGCTCCAGCCCAAGTGGGAGGCCTTCGGCTGGTTTACCCAGCGGGTGGACGGCAACGACGTGGCCGCACTCGTCGCTGCCTTCGACGCGGCGAAGGCGCATGAAGGGCCAGGACCGCGCTGCATCATCTGCGACACGCGCATGGCCAAGGGCGTGCCCTTCCTTGAGGCGCGCGAGCGCAACCACTTCCTGCGCGTGGAGGCGCATGAGTGGACGGATGCGCTGGCCCACCTGGATGCGGAGATGCCGGCATGACGCGCAGCGAAGCGGCGCGGCATGGGCGCGCAGGGTTGGCGTGGCGGCTGCGCGCCAGGAAACGGCTCATGTCGCAGCGACCGAAGGGAGTTGCGGCATGATCCGCGACAAGTACCGCGCCCCCGCCAAGGCCGCGCCCGGCACGCGGCTGACGACGAGCGCGATGATCGCCTCCATCGCCGGCGAGGGGCAGCGCACCGCCCCCGCCCCCTTCGGCCACGCGCTGGTGGCGCTGGCGCGCGAGCGGCCGGAGATCGTGGGCCTCACCGCCGACCTGGCGAAGTACACCGACCTGCACGTCTTCGCGCACGCCCACCCGGACCGCTTCTTCCAGATGGGCATGGCCGAGCAGGTGCTGATGGGTGCGGCCGCCGGTTTCGCGCGCGAGGGGTTCATGCCCTTCGCCACCACCTACGCCGTCTTCGCATCCCGCCGCGCCTACGACTTCATCGCCATGGCGATCGCCGAGGAGGCGCTGCCGGTGAAGATCTGCTGCGCGCTGCCGGGGCTGACCACGGGCTACGGCCCCTCGCACCAGGCCACCGAGGATTTGGCGATCTTCCGCGGCCTGCCGAACATGACCGTGGTGGACCCCTGCGACGCGCATGAGATCGCGCAGGCCGTGCCGGCCATCGCCGCCCATCCGGGGCCGGTGTACATGCGCCTGCTGCGCGGCCAGGTGCCGCTGGTGCTGGACGAGTACGGCTACCGCTTCCAGCTCGGACGCGCGCAGATGCTGCGCGAGGGGCGCGAGGCGCTGGTGATCAGCGCCGGATTCATGACGATGCGCGCGCTGGAAGCGGCCGAGGCGCTGCGCGCGGACGGCATCGGCGTGGCCGTGCTGCACAGCCCCACCATCAAGCCGCTGGACGCGGCGACGATCCTGGCCGCATGCCGCGTGGAGGGCCGCGCGGTGATCGTGGCGGAGAACCACACGGTCCATGGCGGGCTGGGCGAGGCGGTGGCCGCCCTGCTCATGCGCGAGGGGGTGCGGCCGGCGCTGTTCCGCCAAGTGGCGCTGCCCGACGAGTTCCTGGACGCCGGGGCGCTGCCCACGCTGCATGACCGCTACGGCATCTCGACGGGCGCCATGGTGGCGCGGATCAGGGGGTGGGTGGGCTGATGCTGCCCTTGCGCGCCATCGCCGTGTTCCACGCCGCCGCGCGGGCCGGCAGCTTGACCCGCGCAGCGCAGGAGCTGGGGGTGACGCCGTCCGCGGTGTCGCAGCAAGTCTCGGCGCTGGAGGTGCAGCTGGGCACGGCGCTGCTGACGCGCCAGGGCCGGCGCATCGCGCTGACCGAGGCGGGCGAGCGCTACCTGGAGATGATCGCGCCTCATGTGGAGCGCATCGAGGAGGCGACGCGCTACGTGCGCGGCTCGCTGTCCTCCGGCTCGCTGATCCTGCGGGTGACGCCGACGCTGGCGACGAGGTGGCTGCTGCCGCGGCTGCCGCGCTTCCTGGACGCGCACCCGGAGATCGAGCTGCGGGTGGACGCGACGAACGAGCCCACCGACTTCGCGCGCGAGGGGGTGGACCTGGAGATCCGCCACGGCGAGGGCAACTGGCCCGGCCTCTTAGTCGAGGCGGTGGCGGAGGAGCGCTTCCTGCCGGTCTGCGCGCCCGCGCTGGCCGCCCCCGGCAGCCTGCGGGCGGAGGAGCTGGGCCGGCACCGGCTAATCCATTCGGTGAAGTCGCAGGTGCAGTGGGCCGGCTGGTTCGCCGAGGCCGGCACGACGATGCCGCAGGCGCGGCGCGTGCTGTTCGACCGCAGCCACATGGCCATAGACGCCGCCATCGCCGGCATGGGCATCGCGCTGGAAAGCACGCTGATGATGGGCGATGCGCTGCGCGACGGGCGGCTGGCCTGCCCCGTCGCGGCGCCGCCCGCGATCAGGCGGCGCACGCAATGGCTGGTCTGCCCGGCGGACCGGCTGCGGCGCCGCCGGGTGCGCGCCTTCGTGGACTGGATGCGGGCCGAGGGTGCGCGCTGGGCCACCGATTCATTAGAAGAACTTAAGCAAACCGCCGAAAATCTCGATTGTACCTGATGAAAGCTGCCTCCTAGCTTGCGAATGAGACAGACCCTGGGGAGGGAACCGTGAATCTTTCGACGTTGCTGGCGGCGCGGGCCGCGGGTGGGCGCCCGGTGCGGGTGGGGCTGATCGGGGCCGGCAAGTTCGGCTCCATGGTGCTGGCCCAGGCGCAGCGCATCCCGGGGATGCACGTGGTCGGCGTGGCGGACCTCGACGCGGGCAAGGCGCATGCCTCGCTGGCGCGCGTCGGCTGGCCGGCGGAACGCCACGCGGCGCGCAGCCTGGAGGACGCCTTCCGGACGGGCGGCACCTGCGTGCTGGAGGATGCCGCCGCACTCTGCGCCTTCCACGGCGTGGAATGCATCATCGAGGCGACGGGCCACCCGATCGCCGGCGTGCGCCACGCGCTGGCCGCCATCGAGGGCGGCAAGCACGTCGTCATGGTGAACGTGGAGGCGGACGTGCTCTGCGGCCCGCTGCTGGCCGAGCGGGCGCGGGCCAGGGGGCTGGTCTACTCCATGGCCTATGGCGACCAGCCGGCCATCATCTGCGAGTTGGTGGACTGGGTGCGCTCCTGCGGGTTCGAGCTGGTCTCGGCCGGCAAGGGGATGAACTTCGCGCCGCACTACCGCGCCTCCACGCCCGACACCGTCTGGGGTTTCTTCGGCTGGAGCGAGGAGGAGGTCGCCAAGGGCGACTTCAACCCGAAGATGTACAACTCCTTCACCGACGGCACGAAGGCGGCGATCGAGATGGCGGCCGTGGCCAACGGCACCGGGCTGGACTGCCCGGATGACGGGCTGGCCTTCCCGCCCACCGGGCTGGACGACCTGGCGCAGGTGTTCAAGCCGCGCGCCGATGGCGGGCGGCTGGCCCGCGCCGGGCTGGTGGACATCGCGGCCTCGCGCGAGCCGGACGGGCGGGTGGTGCACAACAACATCCAGTACGGCGTCTTCGTCACCTTCCGCGCCAACAACGAGTACTCGCGCGACTGCTTCAAGCAGTACGGGCTGCTGGTGGACAAGTCGGGCTGGTACGGCTCCATGTGGCGGCCCTTCCACATGATCGGGCTGGAGACGAGCGTCTCCGTCCTGTCCGCCGTGCTGCGGGGCGAGCCGACGGGCACGCCGCGCGAGTTCCGCGGCGACGCGGTGTGCATCGCCAAGCGCGACCTCCAGCCGGGCGAGATGCTGGATGGCGAGGGCGGCTTCACCGTCTGGGCCGACGCGCTGCCGGCCACGCGCAGCCTGGCGGCGCGCGGCCTGCCGATCGGGCTGGCGCACAACGTCAAGCTGGTGCGCCCGGTGGCGAAGGACGCGCTGGTGTCCTTCGACGACGTGGAGATCACGCGCGACCTCGACGTGCTGGCGCTACGCCAGGAGATGGAGCGCGGCGGGGCGCCGGCGGCGGCGCGGGCGGCATGAGCGGCTTCTGCGTCATCCCCGAGTTCCGCGTGAAGCCGGGCTGCCTGGACGCCTTCCTGGCCCTGGCGCGGGAGGATGCGCGGCAGTCGCTCGCGACCGAGCCGGGGTGCCGGCGCTTCGACGTCACGGTGCTGGAAGGCGCACCGGGCCACGTGCTGTTCTACGAGGTGTATGACGACCGCGCGGCCTTCGACGCGCACCTCGCCACGCCGCACCTCGCGCGCTTCCGGGAAGGCTTCCCGGCGCTGGTGGAGGAGGCGCTGCCGGTGCGCTTCGCCGCGCTGCACGACTGAACGGCCCGCGCCGATGCGCGGGGAACGAACAAGGGAGGAAACAACGATGTCCAAGGGCTTCACCATCACGCGCCGCATGGCGCTCGCTTCCGGCGCGCTGCTCGCCGCGCCCGCCACGCTGCGCGCGCAGGGCCAGGTGCGGCTGACGCTGGCGCACGGCACCGCGGCGCTC
>JALHNW010000084.1 GCA_022843345.1 Rubritepida sp.
GCGATGCCGAGTCGCTGGTGCGGCTGCCCGACGGCTCCTGGCTGGTGGGGTTCGAGCGCGAGCACCGCATCCAGCGGCACCTGCGCCTCGACGGGCCGGCCCTGCCCTTCGCGGCGCCCGCGGGGCTCGCCGCCTCGCCGGCCAATGGCGGGCTGGAATCGCTGGCGCTGCTGGGGGACGGGCGGCTGCTGGCCATCGCGGAGGCGCCGGGCACCCGCGCCTGGATCGGCCGGGACGGCGCCTGGGAGGAGCGGGAATACCGCTCGGCGCCCGGGATGCTGCCGGTGGACGCGACCGCCTTGCCCGATGGCGGCGCGCTGGTGCTGGAACGCGATTTTTCCCTGCTGGGCGGCTTCGTCGCGCGGGTTGCGTTCATCCCCGACCCCACGGCCGCCGTGTTGGGGGGCGAGACCTGGCTGGACCTGCCGCCCGACGCGCCGGGCGAGAACTGGGAGGGCATCGCCGCGGCCCGGACGCGCGAAGGGGCCCTGGTCGTCATCGTTTCCGACGACAACCAGAGCCCCTTCCAGAGCAGCCTGTTCGCAGCCTTCCGGCTGGATTAAGCGGCGACGGCCTTCTTGGCCTGGGCCTTGGCGATGCGCTTCTTCAGCGTGATCGCCTCGGCCGGCAGGCGGCGGTCGGGCGTGCCGAGCAGGAAGGCGTCGAGGCCGCCATTGTGCTCGATGGTGCGGATGCCGTTCGTCGTCAGCCGGATCTGGATGGAGGTGCCCAGCACGTCGCTGAAGAAGGACTGCTCCTGCAGGTTGGGCAGGAAGCGGCGGCGCGTCTTGTTGTTGGCGTGGGAGACGTTGTTCCCGGACATGACGCCCTTGCCCGTGATGCCGCAGCGGCGAGCCATGATTGCAGTCCTCAAACACGATGGCGCGCGCAGGGGTGGCCCCGCGCGCGGGTGAAACGGAAGCCGGGCTATTGCCGCGGCGGGGCGCTCAAGTCAACCCTTCGGCAGGCTGGGCAGGGAACGCAGCTCCCCGCTTTCCACGCTGTGCAGCGCCTGGCGCAGGATGCCGGCGATCGAGCGGTCGTCCATGGAGCGCGCCAGCAGGCCCAGCGCGCCGCCCAGCAGGGCGGAGGCCGCGGAGATCGGCGCGATCTGCTGTTCCAGCATGTATTCGATGGCCTTGTCCACGACGGACCCGGCGTGGCTGAGATCCTCGGGCGCGTCGCCCAGTTCCTGCTGCATGTCCCGGCAATCTCCCTGCGCTGCGTGCCCAGATGGGGCGGGGTTGCGCCGCGGCAAACCCCCGCCGGCATTAACGCTGCGACATTTCCCCTTCGGTGCGGGCCGAAAGCCCCTCGTCGAAGCGCGCATCGGCCTCCGCGCGGGCCGCCGCCTCGGCCGCCGCCACCGCCTCGCTCTGGCGGCGCCACATCTCGGCGTAGAGGCCGCCATGGGCCATCAGCGCCCCGTGGTCGCCCCGCTCGGCGATGCGGCCGTCCTGCAGGACGATGATCTCGTCCGCCTCCACCACGGTGGACAGGCGGTGGGCGATCACCAGCGTGGTGCGGCCCTGGGCCACGCCGCGGAGTGCCGCCTGGATCTCCTGCTCAGTGCGCGTGTCCAGCGCGCTGGTCGCCTCGTCCAGGATGAGGATGCGCGGGTCCTTCAGGATGGTGCGCGCGATGGCCACGCGCTGCTTCTCCCCGCCCGAGAGCTTCAGGCCCCGCTCGCCCACCCGCGTGCGGTAGCCGTCGGGCAGGCGCAGCACGAAGTCGTGCACCTGGGCCAGCCTCGCCGCGTTCTCCACCTCCTCCTGCGTCGCACCGGGGCGGCCGTAGGCGATGTTGTAGGCGATGGTGTCGTTGAACAGCACCGTGTCCTGCGGCACCACGCCGATGGTGGCGCGCAGGCTGTCCTGCGTCACGGCGCGCACGTCCTGCCCGTCCACCTCCACCGCGCCGCCGGTGACGTCGTAGAAGCGGAACAGCAGGCGCGAGATGGTGGACTTGCCCGCCCCCGTCGGCCCCACGATGGCCAGCATCCGTCCTGGCGGCACTTCGAAGGACACGCCCTTGAGGATCTCCCGGTCGGGCCGGTAGGAGAAGTGGACGTCCTTGAACGCCACGGCCCCGGCCGCCACCGCGAGTGCCGGTGCCCCTGGGGCATCCCGCACCTCGGCCGGCACGTCCAAGAGACGAAACATCTCCTCCATGTCGGTGAGGCCCTGGCGGATCTCGCGGTAGGCGAAGCCCAGGATGTTGAGCGGCAGGTAGAGCTGGATGAGGTAGGTGTTGACCATCACCAGGTCGCCCACGCTCATCGTCCCGTTGCCGATGCCCTTGCCGGCCAGCAGCATCACCACCGTCAGCCCCGCCGCCATGATCGCCGCCTGGCCGGCGTTGAGCATGTTCAGCGTGGTTTCGGACCGGGTGTAGGCGCCCTCGTAGCGGGTCATGCTCTCGTCGTAGCGGCGGCCCTCGTGGCGCTCGTTGTTGAAGTACTTCACCGTCTCGTAGTTCAGCAGGCTGTCCACCGCCTTGGTGTTGGCCTCCTGGTCCATGTCGTTCATCTCGCGCCGGAAGCGCAGGCGCCAGTTGGTGAAGACCAGCGTGAAGGCGACGTAGGCGCCGATGGTCAGCAGGATGGTGGCGGCGAAGGACCAGTCGAACATCCAGGCCAGCAGGGCGCAGACGAACAGGATCTCCACGATCGTCGGCAGGATGTTGAACAGCATGAAGTTCAGCACCACCGCGATGCCGCGCACCCCGCGCTCGATCACGCGCGACAGGCCCCCCGTGGCGCGGTCCATGTGGAAGCGCATGGAAAGCGCGTGCAGGTGGCGGAACACGCTCAGCGCCACGCGCCGGCCGGCGCGGGCCTGCACCTTGGCGAAGACGGCGTTGCGCAGCTCGTTGAAGCCGGCCGCCATCAGCCGCACCAGGCCGTAGCCCACCACCAGCGCCACGGGCACCGCCAGCATCGCGCCCACGCCATCCTTCGGCGCCAGCGCGTCCACCGCCCGCGCATAGAGGATGGGCACCATGACGTTGGCGACCTTGCCGCAGACGAGGAAGAACACCGCCGCCACCGTGCGCATCCGCAGGCGGTTCTCGTCGCCCTGCGCCTCCGGCATGGTGGGGCTGGGCCAGAGGTAGGGGATGATCGCGCGCAAGGCCGCGCCGTGGTTGCTCGCCATTCCCCTGACATGGCGCAGCACCCGCACTTTGGAAAGCGCGGGCGGCGTGGCACATGGCTTCCATGCTGATGCGCCACGTCCACGCCTGCAACAACGTTCCCTCCCCGGCCGGGCTGCTGGCCTTCCGCATCGGGGGGGCGCAGGTCGGCTGGGTCTCGCCCGAGCTGGCCCAGGCGCTGACCTTCCACCCCGAGGCGTTCCACTTCGACGCGCAGGGCGTGGCGCTGGCGGTGCGCGCGCCCCTGCGCTCGGACACGCTGGCCCGCATCGGCGCGAAGCTGGCCAGGCAGGGCTTCGGGCGCGTGCGGGGCGAGGCCTTCGACGTGCGCGCCGCCGCCGAAGGCCCGGTGGTGGCCACCCTGGACCGCGGGCTGGTGCCGCAATTCGGCGTGATCGGCCACGGCGTGCACCTCAACGGGCTGGTGCGCCGCGCGGACGGGCTGCACGTCTGGGTCGGCATCCGCGCGCGGGACAAGGCGGTGGCGCCGGGCCAGCTGGACAATCTGGTGGCCGGCGGCATCCCGGCCGGGCACAGTCCCGAGCAGACGCTGGTGAAGGAGGCGGCCGAGGAGGCTTCCATCCCCGCCAAGCTGGCCAGCCAGGCGCGGCGGGTGGGGCGCGTGTCCTACATCCTGCGCAACGAGGAGGGGCTGCGGCGCGACGTGCTGCACTGCTTCGACCTGGACCTGCCCGAGGGCTGGGAGCCCGCGCCCAATGACGACGAGGTGGAGCGCTTCGAGCTCTGGCCGGCCGCGCGCCTGCTGGCGGAGGTGCGGGAGCGCGACACGGTGAAGTTCAACGTGAACCTGGTGCTGGTGGACCTGTTCATCCGCGAAGGGCTGGTCCCGGAGGGCGAGGCGGCGGCGCTGCGGCCGGCGCTGGACCAGGGGCCGGATTGAAAATCTGCCGCCCGCGGCGCCTGTTCTACGTCCGTTCTTGTCGCACCGGCGTTGCATCCTCGCCTGGCAACGCAAGGACGGTCCCGATGAACCCAGCCCCCTCCGTCGAATCCCTCGCCCAGCGCTACTGGGTGGCCTGCCGCCACATGCGCTCCGACTCGGAGCCGCAGCGCGTGGCCGGCCTGTCCGACCTCGGCGCGCTGCTGCCGGCGGCGCCGCGCCCGCTGGCCGAGGCGATCCACCGCACCCTGCGCGAGGAAGGGCCCGCGCTGGTGCTGGCGTTCAGTCCTCGAAGCCCGGCTCGCTCCGCCGCAGCTCGCGCTTGACGCTTTCCAGGTGCAGGCGGGCGCTTTCGCGGTCGCCCGCGCGCATCTGCTCGTAGGTGCGGCGCGCCACCTCCTCGGCCACCGGCAGCACAGGGCGGCCGGTGGACATGGCGAGGCGCTGCACCTCGCAGGCGCGCTCCAGGTAGTAGAGGTCGTCCCACGCCTCGGCGATGGAGGCGCCCAGCACCATGACGCCGTGGTGCTTCATGAACACGATGTCGGCGTCGCCCAAGGCGGCGGCGATGCGGTCGCCCTCCGCCTCGTCCAGCGCCAAGCCGTTGTAGGCCTCGTCCACCAGGGTGCGGCCCCAGAACTTCAGCGCGGTCTGCCCGGCCCAGATCAAAGGCGGGCCCTCCGTCATGCTCAGCGCGGTGGCGTTGGGCATGTGGGTGTGGAAGGCGGCCCTCGCGCGCGGCTGCTTCAGGTGGACGCGGGCGTGGATGAAGAAGGCCGTCGCCTCCGGCACGCCCTCGCCCTGCACCACCGCGCCGCCGAGGTCGGTGATCAGCAGGTTCGAGGCGGTGATCTCGCCGAAGCTCAGCCCGTAGGGGTTCACCAGCATCAGCCCGTCATGGCCGGGCACCATGGCGGAGAAGTGGTTGCAGATCCCCTCGTGCAGGCCCAGCCGGTGCGCCATGCGGAAGCAGGCGGCGAGGTCCACCCGGGCCTGGCGGATCGCCTCCGTGCCGAGGTCGAGGTTGACGCGGTGGGCGGGGGCGGACAGGTCGAGTGCGTGGGCCATGGCATGATCTTGCCGGAATCCGCGCGCCGGTAGAAGACTGCGCGGATGAGCACGAACCAGCGGATCGACGGCGCGCGGCTGTGGGACAGCCTGATGGAGATGGCGCGGATCGGCGCCACGCCCAAGGGCGGCGTGAAGCGCCTGACCCTGACGGAGGTGGACCGGCAGGGCCGCGACACCTTCATCCAATGGTGCGAGGCGCTGGGGCTTTCGGTGCGGGTGGATTCCATCGGCAACATCTTCGCCCGCCGCGAGGGGCGCGACCCCGCGCGCCCACCCGTGCTGATGGGCAGCCACCTGGACAGCCAGCCCACGGGCGGGAAGTTCGACGGCGCGCTGGGCGTCATCGCGGGGCTGGAGGTGATGCGGAGCCTGGCCGAGCACCGCATCGAGACCCAGGCGCCGATCGAGCTGGTCAACTGGACCGACGAGGAAGGCAGCCGCTTCGGGCGCTCGCTGATGGGCAGCGGCGTCTGGGCCGGCGTGTATGACGAGGCGATGGTGAACGCCCTGCCGGATTTGGAGGGCGTGACCGTGGGCGCGGCGCTGGACGCCATCGGCTACCGCGGCCCGCACCCGGCGCGGCCCTTCCCGGCCGATTCCTACTTCGAGCTGCACATCGAGCAGGGGCCGATCCTGGAGCGCGAGGGGGCGGCCATCGGCATCGTCACCGGCGGGCAGGCGCAGGTGTGGTTTGATGCGGTCATCACCGGCCAGGACGCCCATGCCGGCACCACGCCCCCCTCGACCCGGCGCGACGCGCTGGTGGCGGCGGCGCGGGTGATCGCGCGCGTGGACGCGCTGATGCGGGAGCGCGGCGAGGACGGGCGCGGCACGGTGGGCTTCCTCCAGGTCCTGCCCAATTCCTGCAACGTGGTGCCGGGCGAGGTGCGCTTCTCCGTCGAGTTCCGCCATCCGCGCACGGCGGAGATCGAGTCGCTGGCCGCGTCCTTCCCCGCCGAGGCCGCGGCCCTGGTGGCGGAGAATGGCTGCACGCTGGAGCTGCGCGAGAAGCTGCGCTTCGCCCACCAGCCCTTCGACGAGGCCTGCATCGGCCTGGTGCGCGACGCGGCGGCGCTGCTGGGGCTGGCGGCGCGCGAGATCGTCTCGGGCGCGGGGCACGACGCGGTCTACGTGGCGCGCCACGTGCCGACCGCGATGATCTTCACCCCCTGCAAGGACGGGCTGTCGCACAACGAGGCCGAGAGCATCGAGCCGCACGAGGCCCAGGCCGGATGCCAGGTGCTGTTCGAGGCGGTGGTGGCCCGCGCGGGACGCGCGTAGGGTTCGGGCGCGGGACGCGCGTAGGGCGGGCATCTAGCCCGCCGCCACCTGCGCCGGGCCGGGCGCGAATTGCCGCAGCAGCTCGGCCGGCGGCATGGCGCGGGCCATCAGCCAGCCCTGGATGACGTGGCAGCCCAGCCGTTCCAGCGCCTCGGCCTGCGCCTCCGTCTCCACCCCTTCCGCGATCACCTCGATGCCCATGGAGCGGGCCATGGCCATGGTCGTGCGCAGGATGGCGTAGGCCTTCGGGTCGTCCGGCAGCAGGGAGACGTTGCAGCGGTCCAGCTTCAGCCGCTGCACGGGCAGGTTGACGACGTGGGTCAGGTTGGAATGGCCGGCGCCGAAATCGTCCAGCGCCAGCGGCACGCCGATCTCGTGGATCGCGCCCATGGTGCGGGCCACGCCGGGCAGGTCGCGCACCGCCAGGTCCTCGGGGATCTCGATCTCCAGCGCCTCAGGCGGCAGGGCGTGCTCCTCCAGCACCGCGCGCAGCTGGCCGGCGAAGCGCGGGTCGTGCAGCGTGACGGAGGAGATGTTGATGCCCAGCCGCGGCGGCGCCCCCGGCACGCCCAGCCAGGATTTCTGGAGCGCGGCGGCGGTGCGGAGCACCCACAGGTCCAGCTCGGGCAGCAGCCCGGCCTCGCCCGCCGCGGCCAGGATCTCGGGCGGCGGCACCCAGCGGGCCAGGCGCTTCGAGTTCCAGCGGATCAGCGCCTCGCCGCCGTCGAGCTTCCCGGTGCGGCGGTCGAACTGCGGTTGGACGTGCAGTTCCAGCTCGCCCGCGCGCAGCGCCTCCACGAAGGCCTCGCGCAGGCGGTCGCGCCGCTCGGCGCGTTCCAGCAGGGCGGGGTCGAAGGCGCGCAGGGCGTCGCGGCCGCTGGCCTTGGCCTCCAGCGTCGCCAGGTTGGCGGCGCGCAGCAAGGCCTCCGGCTCGCGCCCGTGCAGCGGCGCGCAGGCGATGCCCAGGCTGGCGCTCAGCGCCAGCGAGGCGCAGTGCTGGCGGTAGGGCAGGATCAGCGCATGGCGCAGCCGCTCGCCCAGGGTCATCGCGTCATCGCACAGGGCGCCG
>JALHNW010000085.1 GCA_022843345.1 Rubritepida sp.
GCAGCGGGGCGACGGCGCGCAGCGCCCAGGCGCAGATGGCCGCGCCGAGCGCCAGGCCCACCGCCAGCAGGCCCAGCATCAGCGCCTGGAAGCCGTCGGCCACGCCGCGCGCCTCCTGCGCCACCGCGCGGTTCTTCTCCTCCTGCAGGTCGATGAACTGGTTGATGCGGGCCAGCCACTCGATGAACAGGGGCCGCGCCTCGGCCATAAGGCGGCGGTGGGCGGCCCCCTCGTCGCCCGCGCGGCGGGCGGCGATCACCGATTCGATCAGCGGCAGGCCGCGCGCCTCGGTCGCCTTGATGGAGGCGAGGATCTCCGCCTCGCGGGGCGTCACCTCGCGGCCCGTGCCCATCATGGCGTCCAGCCGCGTCGCGCTTTCGGCATAGAAGCGGGCCAGGCGCTCGATCTCGGCCAGCGCGGCGCGGCGCTCGCCATCGTCGGTCACCAGCACGACGTCGCGCAGGCTGATCGCGCGGTCGTGCACGCTGCCGCGGAAGTTGATCGCGTAGCGCTGCTTCACGCTGTTCACGTCGTTCACGGTGGCCAGGCTCTGCGCGATGCTGTTCACCCGGCCGACCGCGATGGCGGCAAGGATGACGAGCAGCGCCAGCACGGCGGCGAAGCCCGCGCCGAGGCGCATGGCGATTCCGGTGCGGCGGGAGGGCGTTTCGGTCGGGGCGGCGGGCATGTGCGGCATGGTCTCCGGGCTTGCGGGGTGCGGCATCATCGGCGCGCCGGGTTGAGGAAGGATGAATCGCCCGCTTGCGGCCGGGCCGCGCGGGGGTATCGTCGCCGCCATGACCCTCCCTCCTCTTCTCCTCCTCGGCTGCGGCAAGATGGGCGGCGCCATGCTCGCCGGATGGCTGGAGCAGGGGCTGCCGGCCGACACCGTGGTGGTCGAGCCCCACACCCCCGCCGTCGCCGCCTTCGCCGGGCGGGTGCGCCACGTCGCCACCACGGCGGAGGTGCCGGCGGGCTTCCGCCCCGGCGCGGTGATCCTGGCCACCAAGCCGCAGGAGGCGCCCCTCGCCCTGCCGCCCCTGGCGCGCTTCGCGGCGCCGGAGGTGGTGTTCCTGTCCATCATGGCCGGGCGCAGCGTGGGGGGCATGCGCGCGCTGCTGGGCGGCGCGGCCAATGTGGTGCGCGCCATGCCCAACACGCCGGCGGCGGTGCGCCAGGGCTTCACCGCGGCCTTCGCCGGGCCGGGCGTTTCCGACGCCCAGCGCGCGCTGTGCGACCGGCTGCTGGGCGCGGTCGGCGAATCGGCATGGGTGGAGGAGGAGGGGCAGCTGGACGCCGTCACCGCCGTCTCCGGCGGCGGGCCGGCCTACGTCTTCCTGCTGGCCGAGGTGATGGAGCAGGCGGCGCTGGCCGAGGGGTTGCCGCCCGAGCTGGCGCGGCGGATGGCGCGGGCCACGGTCGCCGGATCGGGCGCGCTGCTGGCCGCCTCGGGCGAGGACGCGGCGCAGCTGCGCAGGAACGTCACCTCGCCCAAGGGCACGACGGAGCGCGCGCTGGCGGTGCTGATGCGCGAGGAGGCGTGGCCCGCCCTGATGCGCGAGGCGATCGCCGCCGCCACCGCGCGTTCGCGCGAGCTGGCGGGTTAGGGAGCGACGAGGGCCTTCAGCGCCGCCACCTGCACCTTGCCCAGCGCGGTGCGCGGCAGCGCGGCCACCGCCACCACGGCGCGCGGGTGCTTGAAGCGGGCCAGCCGCCCTTCGAAGTGGCGCAGCACGGCGGCCTCGTCATAGCCCTCGCCGGGGACGACCACGGCCACCGGCACCTCGCCCCAGCGCGCGTCGGGGCGGCCGATCACCGCGGCCTCGCGCACGCCGGGGGCGGAGAGGAGGACGCGCTCCACCTCGGCGGGGGCGATGTTCTCGCCGCCCGAGATGATGAGGTGCCTGAGGCGGTCGGTGAACCAGAAGCGGCCATCGGCGTCCTGGCGGCCGGCGTCGCCGGTGCGGAACCAGCCGTCATCCGTGAAGGCGGGTTCGGCATGGTTCCAGTAGCCGGACAGCATGTTGGGCCCGCGCAGCAGGATCTCGCCGCCCGGCCCGATGCGCGCCTCACAGGAACCGACCGGGAAGCCGATGGAGCCGGGGTGGGACAGAGCCTCGGCGGCCGATTGCGCGATGGCGATGGGGCCGCTTTCCGTCATGCCGTAGACCTGCTGCACCGGCACGCCCTTGGCGTGGAACGCCGCGATCAGTTCGGGCGGCACGTCCGACGAGCCGGCGCCGAGGGCGCGCAGGCAGGACAGGTCCGCCGCCGCCCAGCGCGGATGCCCCACCAGGGCGCGCATGACGGCGGGGACCAGCAGGGACAGCGTCGGGCGGTCATGCGCGATGCCGTCGAAGAAGGCGTCGGCGTCGAAGCGGGGGTGGATGGTGACGCGCGCGCCGGCCTGCATCGCCGGCCAGGTCTGGATGCACAGCCCGCCCAGGTGGAACATCGGCAGCACGGTCAGCACGTGGTCGGCGGCGGTGATGCCGAACAGCGCCATGGCATGCGCCGCATTGGCGCGCACCGCGGCGGCGGAGAGCATGGCGCCCTTCGGCCTGCCGGTGGTGCCGGAGGTGTAGCCGAGGAGGAGCGTGCCATCATCCTGGCGGACCGGCCGCGCTGCGGGGCGGGGCGCGGCGGCGCCGGGGTCGGGGCCGGCGCGCACCAGGCGCAGCCCGGCATCCTCGCTGATCCATTGCAGCTCCTCGGGCGCCAGGCGCCAGTTCAGCGGCACCAGCGTGGCGCCGGCCTCCTCGCAGGCGGCGAAGCAGGCGAGCATGGCGGGGTGGTTCAGCCCGATCCAGCCGACGCGGTCGCCGCGCGCCACGCCGGCCGCGCGCAGCGCGGCGCGCTCGTCGGCGAGGAGGGCGGGGGTCAATCCGCCTCCCCCCTCTCGTACAGCGCCTCCCGGCCGATGCGGTCGATGCACAGCTCCGCCGTCCAGGGCAGCATCAGCGAGCCGCAGCGGCTGTCTCGGTACAGCCGCTCCAGCGGCAGGGAGCGCAGCATGGACTGCCCGCCGCAGGTGCGGACCGCCTTGGTGGCGAGCGCGTTGGCGTTCTCCATCACGGTGTTCTGGGCGGCGAGCGCGCGCAGCACCTGGTCCTTCGACGGGTCGGGGCCGGCCTCGCTGATCGCCTGGAACCACAGGGCCTTGGTCTGCTCCAGCATCACGCGCATCTCGGCGACCGCGACCTGCTTGGTGGCGTACATGCGGCGCTTGACGGGGCCGGCGCCGGGCTGCTCGCCGCGCAGGTAGCGGACGGTGAAGTCGTAGGCGGCCTGGGCCAGCCCCATGTAGGTCGGCGTCAGCGTCATGAACATGTGCGGCCAGCGCGACGCCGCCTGGAAGTAGAGGCCAGGCGGCATCAGCATGGCGTCGGCGGGGACGAACACGTCGGTGAACACCAGGGTGCGGCTGACGGTGCCGCGCATGCCCAGCGGGTCCCACTCGCCCTCCACCGACACGCCGGGCGCGTCCCTGGGGATGGCGAGGTAGAGCGTGTCGCGGCGCGACAGTTTTTCCGACCCGTGCTGCTCGGTGCAGAGCACGCCGTAGAAATCGGCGTGGCCGGCCAGGGAGGCGAAGATCTTGCGGCCGTTGATGCGGAAGCCACCCTCGGCGGGGGTGGCGATTGTGCCGAAGGCCTGGGTGCCGGCGGCCGCCGCGCCGCCTTCCGAGAAGGGCTGCGAGAACACGGCGCCGTCATGCAGGATGCGTGCGTAATGGCCGGCGCGGCGGCGCTGGTGGGTGGCGCGGGTAGGGGCGTCCATCTCCAGGTCGTCGGTGAGCAGGCCGGTCCACAGCGTGGAGCACACGTGCATGTTCCAGGTCAGCGCGGTGGCGCCGCAATGGCGGCCGAACTCGGCGGCGGCGAGGCAATAGGCGCGGAAGTCGGCGCCCTGGCCGCCATCCTCGCGCGGGATGCAGATGCCCAGCCAGCCCTCGCGCCGCATGTCGTCGTAGTTGGCGGTGGGGAAGCTGGCTTCGCGGTCCCAGCGCGCGGCGCGCGGCGCCAGGACGCGCGCGCCGAATTCGCGGGCGCGGGACGTGAGGTCGGCCTCGAAGGGGGAGAGCCGGAAGCCGCGGGGGTCGAAGATCGGGGCGTCGGCGGCGGCGGCGGGGAGCGGCATGTCCATTCAGCTATCCTCCTGGAAATGGGCGCGCAGCAGGGCGGCCAGGGCGTGGGGGGCCTCGAGGTGCGGCATGTGGCCGGTGGGCAGCACGGCGAGTTGGGCGCCGGGGATGGCCTCGGCCATGCGGCGCATCGTCCGCTCCGGCGCGGTGGCGTCATGCGCGCCGGCGACGCAGAGCGTACCTTGCGTCACCCGGGGCAGGTCGGCGCGGCGGTCGAAGGTGGTGAGGCAGCGCAGCGTGGCGCGATAGGTGGCCTCGGGCACCTTGGCCATGGCGTCGCGGGCGGCGGCGCGCATGGCCGGCGTGGCGTCGGGGCCGAACAGGTCGTCCACCATGGCCGCCGCGCTGGCCGCCATGCTGCCGCCGGCATCCAGGGGCGCGAGGCGGGCGCGCAGGAAGGATTCGGCGAAGGCGGGGTCGCGGCCGCCGAAGGCCGGGGTGGTGGCGACCAGCGCCAGGCGGCGGACACGGCCCGGGTGGCGCAGCGCCGCCTCCAGCGCGATCATCCCGCCCATGGAATGGCCCACGAGGTCGGCCTGGGCGATGCCCTGCGCGTCCAGGAAGGCCACCAGCGCGTCGGCCAGGGCGGGGAAGTCCAGCGCCTCCGGCAAGGGCGTGCCGCCGTAGCCGGGCTGGTCCCAGGCGAGCAGCGGCATCGGCACCGCCCCCCAGAGCGCGGCGCTGCCGCCGATGCCATGCAGCGCGATCACAGCACGCGCCCGCGATCCACCACCACCTCGCCATCCAGCGCGATGGTGGTGTTGAAGACGGGCAGGTCGAAATGGCCCTCCGTATGACGGCCGGCGAACTCGTTGGCGCCCGTGCTGAACAGGAAGTTGCCGGCCACCGCGCGCAGCTCGGTGCCGTTGGTCTCGGCCTTGTCCAGCATGGCCAGCGCCTCGTAGCGCGCGCGGGGGTTCAGCCCCCAGCCGACATGGGAGACGGCGTAGGCGGCGCGGTCGCCCCAGGCCTGGAGGTAGCGGCGCGTCATCTCCGCATCCGCCCCGCTGCCCTCGATGCGGGTCACGTGGTCATCCTCGATGGTGAGCACGACGGGGCGCTCCAGGTAGCGCTTGAAGGTGAGGTTCACGTCGCCCGCATCCAGCACCAGCCGGCCGTTGACGGCGTGCGCGCGCGGGAAGGAGACGACGACGCCACCGGGCCAGTGCGCCACGGTGCCGGGCCGGTCCGTCCAGCCCCAGACGCCGGCGGTGGCCGCGCCCTCCATGACCACGTCGAGGTCGGTGCCGGCCTCGGAGGTGACGCGCATCCGCTTCGCCGCGCGCAGGCGCTTCACCGCCGCCTTCACGGGGGCCTCGTCCTCCGGGCGCGGCACCAGGCGCTCCAGCGTTTCCGGGTGCTCGTCGCTCACCATCATCACGCGGGTGCCGGCCTTGAGGATGCCGGGCAGCTCGGGCGCGTGCAGCAGCCCTTCCACCGAGAGGTCCAGCAGCAGCGGGCAGGCCGTGATCGCGGCCAGCGCGCCCGGATGGCCGGCGAGTGCGCGCGAAGCGCCGGTGGAGCGCACGGCGACCGGTGCCGTGGGGCGCGGGCTGGGGACCGTGACGCGGACGGGGCGGGCGCCGAGGCGGTGCAGCGCGGCCTCGGCAAGCGCCAGGTTGACCGGGCGGGACCGGGTTTCCGCCAGCACCGCCACGCAATCCCCGGGCTGGACGCGGCACAGGCGCAGCACTTCCTCGAAGGCCGCCTGCCAGCCGGGCTCCCATTCCATCGGTCTTCTCCCACGGGTGACATCATGGTAACACATGAATATTCATATGTCAGGCAAAATCCGGCATCCGCAGTTCCCCGAATAGGAACCCGTTCTGGTTGCATTCACACTGGGCCCATGGACACGTCATTCCGAGAAGCAGTCATGGCCGCCACCGCTCCCGTCGCCCCCCTGCGCGCGCCGGAAGGCCGCTTCGTGGATGACTACCTCCTGTCCCTCCTGGCGCGCGCCTCGCACGCCGTCTCGGCGGAGTTCCATGCCACGCTGCGCCGGGCGGGCGTGCAGGTGCCGGTGTGGCGCGTGCTCGCCTCCCTGTCCGGCAGCGAGGGCGAGACGGTCACGGGCCTGGCCGATGCCTGCCTCCTCCAGCAGCCGACCATGACCAAGCTGCTCGACCGCATGGTGCGCGACGGGCTGGTGAAGCGCCTGCCCGACGCGCGCGACCGCCGCGTGGTCCGCATCCAGATGACGCCGCGCGGCGAGGCGCTGGTGCGCGACCTGCTGGTCCAGGCCAAGCAGCACGAGGCGATGGTGCTGGCCCGCTTCCCCGACATCGGCGCCCAGCGGCTGAAGGAGCTGCTGCGCGCCATCGCCGCCCGCCCCGCCCGCGGCAGCCGCCGGCGCGAGGCCGCCTGAAGATCCCCGACCCCGGCGCGCTGGGCCCCTGGGTCCTCGCCGCCGTCGCGCTGGCGGCGGTGGTGCAGGTGCTCGTGCTCGTTTTCCGGTAGCGCTGCCCGCGGAGCGGGCGTTCCGCGCCTGTGCCGCACGTCCGCGCCATGGCTTCGCGCTTGCCCCGGCCGCCCCCGGCGCCCGAGACTGCTATCATGCAGCGCCGCGCCCTCCTCGCCCTCCCCCTCCTGGCCCCGTCCCTCCTCGCTTGGCCGGCCCTGGCGCAGCCCGCCTGGCCCACGCGGCCGGTGCGCGTCATCAACCCCTATTCGCCGGGCGGCACGACGGACGTCGCCATGCGGCTGGTGGCGCCGCGGCTGGAGCGCGACTTCGGCCAGCCCTTCCCCATCGAGGCGCGGCCCGGCGCGGGCGGGGCCGTGGGCACGCTGGCGGCGGCGCAGAGCACGGACGGGCACACGCTGCTGATCACCAACACCGGCCCGCTGGCGGTGGCGCCCAGCGTCATGGCCAACCCCGGCTACGACCCGGCGCGCGACTTCCGCTTCATCCACATGTTCGGCGGCGCGCCCATCGTCATCGCCGTGAAGGCTGACGGGCCGATCCGCACGCTGGAGCAGTTCGTGGCCGCCGCCCGCGCCCGGCCGGAGGCGGTGAGCTACGGCAACAGCGGCCCCGGCTCGATGGGCCACCTGGCGGGGCTGGCCTTCGAGGGCGCGACGGGCGCGAAGCTGCTGCACATCCCCTTCCGCGGCGCGCCCGAGGCGCAGGCCGGCGTGCTGTCGGGCGACGTGGTGGCGCTGATGGACACGGTGGGCGCCCATGCCGGCGCCATCCGCCAGGGCGGCCTGCGCGCCATCGCCTTCACCTCCGAAGGGCGCGTGCCGCTGTTCCCCGAGGTGCCGACGCTGCGCGAGGCGGGGATGGCGCAGGGCGTGATCTCCAACTGGTTCCTGCT
>JALHNW010000086.1 GCA_022843345.1 Rubritepida sp.
GCGGCGCCGCGCCCACGCCGCGCGAGCGCCGCATCGAGGTCAACATCCCCGACTACCGCCTGCTGGTGCTCGAGGATGACCGCACCCTGATGGACATGGCCGTGGTGGTCGGCCGCCCCTCGCGCGCCACGCCGATGATCGTCACGCGGCTCACCAGCGTGCAGTTCAACCCGCCCTGGGGCGTGCCGCAGCGCCTGGCGAAGGAGGACATGCTGCCCCGGCTGCGGCGCGACCCCACCAGCCTGCAGGCCCGCGGCATCCGCATCTTCCGCCGCGTGGACGGCGAGGTGGTGGAGGTGGACCCCACGACGGTGGACTGGCGCGCGGTCCACCCCGACCGCTTCCCCTTCTTCCTGCGCCAGGACGCGGGCGACCTGAACGCGCTGGGCCGGCTGAAGTTCATCATGCCCAACAACGACGACATCTTCCTGCACGACACGCCGGACCGCGCCTATTTCCGCCGGTCCGACCGCGCGCATTCCTCGGGCTGCATCCGGCTGGAGCGGCCCATGGACTTCCTCATGCTGGTGCTCGACGGCATGTCGGGCTGGGACCGCGAAAGGGCGGATCGCGTCCTGGCGTCGCGCGCCACATCCGTCGCCTCCCTGCGGCGGCAACTTCCCATCCGCCTTCACTACTCGACCGTCACGGTCGCGGGGGCCGAGATCCGGGTCCGTCAGGACATCTACGGGCTGGACGAAGCCTATGCGCGGGCGATGGATGCCCGCGCGAACCGCGTGCCGCTGGCGGCGCGGAGCTGAGACGAACCATGCGACTGTTCCATCATGACTGCCCGGCCTGCGCGGCCGGGGAAACCTGCGTTCCCGTGTCCCGCCGCGTCATGCTCGGCGCGGCCTTCGGCCTGCTGAGCGCGCCCGCCCTTGCCCAGTCCGGCGGGGGCGCGCGCAGCATCGGCATCCGCCGCGCCCAGACCGGCGAGGCCTTCCGCGGCGTGTACTGGCGCGACGGCCGCTACGACCGCGAGGCCCTGCGCCGGCTGGACGAGGTGCTGCGCGACCCGCACCTGGACGAGCCGACGCCGATGGACCCGCGCGTCTTCGACATCCTGGTGCAGGTGCAGCGCCGCCTGGGCTCGGACGAGACGTGGAACGTCATCAGCGCCTACCGCGCGCCCGAGAGCAACGCGGCGCGGGCGCGCGAGTCGCGGCGCGTCTCACGCGTGTCGTTGCACATGTCGGGCATGGCGCTGGATTGCCGCCTGCCGGACCGCGACGCCATGGGCATTGCCCGCGTGGCGGCGGAGATGCAGACCGGCGGCGTGGGCCTGTACCGCCGCGACGGCTTCGTCCACCTGGACTGCGGCCCGGCGCGGCGCTGGTCCTGACGCGCCTATTGCGGCTGCGTACCCGCCGCCGGCGCCCGCCCGCGCAGGCACTCGCGCATGAAGGCCTTGCGCGGGTCGCCCGACAGGTTGCGGCTGCGCGCATCGGCGTTGCAGCCGCGCATGCGCTCCTGCTGCGCCTGCTGGGCGGCGCTGGGCGGGCGGCTTTCCGCCTGCGCGGCGAAGGGGGCCAGCAGGGCGGCGGCGAGGGCGAGTTGCCGGAACATGGGGTTTCTCCCGCACAGGTTGTGTTTTCCCTCGATGCACCGTGGGCGGGGGCTTGGCAAGCGGCCGGCCTGCCGCGCACCATCGGCCATGCCTGATTCCGCACTCGCCCTCCAGATGGCGGACATGATCCGCCGCTGGCACGGCATCGCACCCCCATCCGCCTGCGCGCCGCAGGCCCTGGCCGAGCTGGAGGCGGTGATCGCCGCGCTGGCCGAGCTGGACGGCACCGTCCCCTTCGACTGCGAGCCCGCGCAGTTCGAGGCCGCGCTGCTGGAATGCCGCGAGCCATGACGCCGGAATCCCTGGTCGAGCTCTCGCTGGCCGAGGCCGCGGACGCCTTCCGCCGCGGCGAGGTGACGGCCCTGCGCCTGCTGGAGGCGGCGCTGCTGCGCATCCGCCGCGCCGGCCCGCTCACCAACGCCGTGATCCGGCTGGACGAGGCGCCGGCCCGCCTGGCGGCGCACGAGGCGGATGCGGCGCGCGCCGCCGGGCAGCCCCTGGGGCCGCTGGCCGGCGTGCCGCTGATGCACAAGGACATGTTCGGGCGCGAGGGGCGGATCAGCACCGCGGGCAGCGTGATCTGGCGCGACCGCATCGCGCGCCGCACGGCCACCGTGCTGGCGCGGCTGGATGCGGCCGGCGCGCTCGACCTCGGCACGCTGCACATGGCCGAGTTCGCGCAGAACGCCACCGGGCACAACGCCCATCTGGGCGATGCGCGCAACCCGTGGAACCCGGACCACGTCACCGGCGGCTCCTCCTCCGGCTCGGGCGCGGCGGTGGCGGCACGGATGGTGTGGGGCGCGCTGGGGTCGGACACCGGCGGCTCGGTGCGGCTGCCGGCGGCGATGTGCGGGGTGTCGGGCCTCAAGCCGACCCAGGGGAGGGTGCCGCGGACGGGGGCGATGCCGCTCTCCTTCTCCACGGACAATGTCGGCCCGCTGGCGCGCACGGCGCGCGACCTGGCGCGGCTGCTGGGCGTCCTCGCCGGCCAATGCCCGGCGGACCCGGCCTCCAGCGACCTGCCGGTGCCCGACTACGAGGCTGCGCTGGATGGCGACCTGCGCGGGATGCGGATCGGCGTGCTTGAAGGCGGCTTCACGGACGGCGCGGAGGACGACGTGCTGCGCGCCATGGGCGCGGCGACGGATGCGCTGCGGGCACGCGGGGCGCGGCTGGTTCCCTTGGCGCCCCCCATCATGCCGGCGGTGATGGCCTACACGGCGCTGGTCTCGCGCACCGAGGCGGCGATGATCCACGCGCAATGGATGCGCGAGCGGCCGGGCGACTACGGCGGCGCGCTGGCCGCGCGCATCTACGCCGGCTACGCGGTGCCCGCCTCGCTCTACGCCGAGGCGCTGGCGCGGCGCGGCGGGGTGCTGAAGCAGTTCTGCGCCGAGGCCTTCGCCCAGACCGACCTGCTGATCGCCCCCACGCTGCGCGTGCGCGTGCCGACGCGCGCCGAGACGGACGCGGATGCCGACCCGGCCAACTGGGGCCGGCTGATGGGGCTGTCGGCCAACACGCGGCCCTTCAACTACCTGGGCCTGCCGGTGGCCTCGGTGCCCTGCGGCTTCGACGGCCGTGGCCTGCCGGTGGGCATGCAGGTGATCGGTCGCCCCTTCGCCGAGGCCCGGGTGCTGCGGGCCGCCGACGCCTTCCAGCGCGAGACGGACTGGCACCTGCGGGCGCCCGCGCTTTGACAGGGCGCGCCGGCGCCGCCACGCTCGCGCATCGAATCACGGAGGCAATGCCATGACCCGTCTCATCCCCGCCGCGGCGCTCGGCGTCGTCATCGCCGCCGGCGCCATGGCGCAGGGGGCCAAGCAGCCGGCCCAGGACGCGCTGCCCAACTGGCGCGAGCAGCCGCGCTACCAGACGCTCACGCTGGCCGCCGGCTTCGAGCCGGACCCGCGCGAGGTGCGGGTGGAGGCGGGCGGCGAGCGCGAGGCCAGCGCCATCCGCCCCGAATGCGCCGGCTGGATCGACTTCTCGCGCCCCGACGTGGACCTGAACTACACCGCCGGTCAGTACCCCCTGGTCATCGGCGCGGTGAGCGCGGTGGACACCACCATCGTGATCAACGACGCCGACGGCAACTGGCACTGCAACGACGACCTCGACGGGCTCAACCCCGGCGTGGTGTTCCGCACGCCAAAGAGCGGCAACTACAACATCTGGGTCGGCACCTTCGAGCGCGGTCAGCCGCAGCCGGCGACGGTGCGCGTCAGCGAGATCCTGCCCCAGGCGCTGCAGAACCGCCGCTGACGCGCACCTGCCTCAGCGCGGCGCCATCCGCAGCGCGCCGTCCACGCGGATCGTCTCGCCATTGAGGTAGGCGTTGTCCACGATGTGCAGGGCGAGCTTCGCGTATTCGTCCGGGCTGCCCAGCCGGTGCGGGTTGGGCACGCCGTGCGCCAGCGATTCCTTCACCGGGTCGGGCAGGCGCTGGAGCATCGGCGTGTCCATGATGCCCGGCGCGATGGTGCAGACGCGGATGCCCTTCGACGCCAGGTCGCGCGCCGCCACCACCGTCATGCCGATGACGCCCGCCTTGGAGGAGGCATAGGGGATCTGCCCGATCTGCCCCTCGTAGCCGGCGATGGAGGCGGTGAGGATGCACACGCCGCGCTCGCCATCCACCGGCTCGGTCCGCGCCATCGCGGCGGCGGCCAGGCGCAGCGCGTTGAAGGAGCCGGTGAGGTTGACGCGGATCACCGCCTCATAGTGCGAAAGGCTGCCGGGGCTGCCGTCGCGCTCCAGGATGCGGAGCGCGCCGCCGCGGCCGGCGCAATGCACCAGCACGCGCACCGGGCCCATGGCCTCGGCCTGCGCGACCGCTTCCTGCATCGTCGCCTCGTCCGCCACGTCGGCCACCGCGAAGGCGCCGCCCAGCGCCTGCGCCACCGCCGCGCCATTGGACGCCGCCTGGTCCACAATGAGCACCTTGGCGCCCTGCGCCGCGAGGCGCCGCGCGGTGGCGAGCCCCAGCCCCGAGGCGCCGCCCGTCACGATGGCGACCGCACCCTTCACATCCATGCCATTCCCTCCGTCTTGCCTCGGCGAAGGCCACCATGGGCGGGCGGTTGACGCAAGCCGGGCGGGGCTGAAACCATGCGCGCAACGAGAATGGGGACACGCCATGCCGCTGCTGGCACGACAGGCCGCGACCAACGGGGGAAAGATCTGCGCCTTCTTCCCCGAGACCAACGAGAGCCTGGACTTCCGGACGCTGGACGAGGGGGCGAACCGCATCGCCAACGGCCTGGCCTCGCTGGGCATGCAGCCCGGCGAGGGGGTGGCGCTGCTGATGCCCAACTCGCCGGAATTCCTGCTGGCGCTGTACGGCGCGAAGCGGGCGGGGCTGATGGTGACGCCGCTGTCCATCCACCTGCGGCCGCACGAGGTGGCGCATGTGCTGCGCGATTCGGGCGCGCGGCTGCTCATCGCCGACGCGGGGCTGGACGGGCTGGCCTCCGCGCTCGATCTCGCGGAGGTGCCGCATCGCTATGCCACGGGTGGCGGTCTGCCGGGCTTCGCGCCCTTCGCCTGGCTGTCGTCGGGCCAGCCTGACACCTGGGTGGAGCCGCCGCGGCCGATCGGGCGGGACTTCCTGTATTCATCGGGCACCACGGGCCTGCCCAAGGGGATCATGCGGCCGCTGATCCCGTGGGAGAAGCGGCACGACCCCGAGTTCGACATGACGTGGAAGGCGCTCTACGGCTTCGATGCCGATACGGTGTACCTGTCGCCCGCGCCGCTCTACCACGCCGCCCCGCTGCGCTACGTGCAGCGCGCGATGGATGGCGGCGGCAGCGCCGTGATCCTGCGGAAATTCGACGCCGAGGCCTGCCTGCGCGCCATCCAGCAATGCGGCGTGACGCACAGCCAATGGGTGCCGACGATGTTTCAGCGCCTGCTGGCGCTGCCCGAGGCGGTGCGCAAGGCGCATGACCTGTCCACCCATCGCTGCGCCATCCACGCCGCGGCACCCTGCCCGCCGGCGGTGAAGCGGGCGATGATCGAGTGGTGGGGGCCGATCCTGCGCGAATACTACGCGGGCAGCGAGGGCGTCGGCACCACGGTGATCAGCAGCGAGGAATGGCTGCGCAAGCCCGGCAGCGTCGGCCGCCCGGCCTACGGCGCGGTGCACATCACCGACGAGGCGGGGCGGGAGCTGCCGCCGGGCGAGACGGGGCGCATCTGGTTCTCCGGCGGCGCGCGCTTCGCGTACCACAACGACCCCGGCAAGACCGCCGCCTGCTACAACGAGAAGGGCTGGGCCAGCCTGGGCGACCTGGGCTGGCTGGACGAGGAGGGCTTCCTGTTCCTCTCCGACCGCCGCGCCGACCTCATCCTCTCCGGCGGGGTGAACATCTACCCCGCCGAGATCGAGGCGGTGCTGGCGCAGCACCTCGGCGTGGGAGAATGCGCGGTGATCGGCGTGAAGGACGAGGACCTGGGCGAGGTGCCGCTGGCCCTGGTGGTGCCGCGCGGGCAGGCGGATGCGGGGGCGATCCTGGCGCATTGCCGCGCGCAGCTGGGCCGCATGAAGGTGCCGCGCGCCGTGGAGTTCGTGGACGAGCTGCCGCGTTCCGAGGCCGGCAAGCTGCTGCGCCGGTTGCTGAAGGAGCGCTTCCTGGCGTAACCCGCCCCCGATCATGCTTCGCGTCACCGAACTCCGCCTGCCGCTCGACCACCCGCCCGAGGCGCTGGACGCCGCCGTGGCCGAGCGGCTGGGCGAGGCGCCGCTGCGCTACAGCGTGTTCCGCCGCGGCTATGACGCGCGCAACCCGCGACGCATCATGCTGGCCTACACCGTGGACGCCGAGCTGCGCGACGAGGCGGCGGCCCTGGGGCGCGACGCGCGGCTGCGCCCCAGCCCGGACATGGACTACCGCTTCGTCGCCCGCGCGCCCGCGGGGCTGGAGGAGCGGCCGGTGGTGATCGGCGCCGGGCCCTGCGGCTTCATGGCGGCGCTGATCCTGGCGCAGTCCGGCTTCCGGCCCATCGTGATCGAGCGCGGGCCGGCGGTGCGCGCGCGCACGAAGCAGACCTGGGACCTGTGGCGGCGCGGCACGCTGCACCCCGAGGGCAACGTGCAGTTCGGCGAGGGTGGCGCGGGCACCTTCAGCGACGGCAAGCTGTGGTCGCAGATCCGCGATCCCTTCTTCTTCGGCCGCAAGCTGCTGCGCGAATTCGTGAAGGCGGGCGCGCCGGAGGAGATCCTGTTCATCTCCAAGCCGCATGTCGGCACCTTCCGCCTGGTCTCCATGGTCGAGCGCATCCGCGCGGAGATCGAGGAACTGGGCGGCGAGTACCGCTTCGACACCCGCGTGGACGGGCTGGAGGTGGACCCGGCGACCCGCGCCCTGCAGGCGCTGCACCTGTCCGACGGCACGCGCCTCCCCGCGCGGCACGTCGTGCTCGCCATCGGCCATTCGGCGCGCGACAGCTTCGCCATGCTGCACGGCCACGGCGTGCGGATGGAGGCCAAGCCCTTCAGCGTCGGCGTGCGGATCGAACACCCGCAGGCCCTGATCAACCAGCGCCGCTTCGGCCCCCATGCCGGGCACCCGCTGCTGGGCGCGGCCGACTACCGCCTGGTGCACCACGCGGCCAACGGGCGGGGCGTGTATTCCTTCTGCATGTGCCCGGGCGGGCGCGTGGTGGCCGCGGCCTCCGAGCCCGGGCACCTGGTGACCAACGGCATGAGCCAGTACCAGCGTGACGAACGCAACGCCAATGCCGGCATCGTCGTCGGCGTTACCCCGGCGGACTACCCGGGCGGGGGGGGGGGCGGCCCCGCCCTACACCCCCGGGGGGGGGGGGGCGGCGGGCG
>JALHNW010000087.1 GCA_022843345.1 Rubritepida sp.
CGGCCGGTTCCCTGGGCCAGGTCCCGCAGAGAACAGCCCGCCGCGGCGTCACCGGCGGCGGCTGCCACGATCGCGGCCCGGACGCTGCCAGGGTGACGCGCTGACACTGCGGCCGGGGCCTGAACCACGTATGCCAGGGCGCGGGCAACGTCGACGGCGCTGTCCAGGGGGGACCACGCCTGCGATCCCGCGTTGGCCCAACCGCCTGCGGCCTGCGCGGCGTCCTGCCAGGAATCCACGATCGCCCGCCGGGCCTGGGCCTGGTCGGACCCCGGCCGCAGCAGCAGCAGGGCGTGCGCGTGCAGGTGTGGGCCTCCCTGGGGGCGTAGCTCGACGTCCAGCCCCACCACGTATTCGGCCACCCAGCGCGACCAACCCCGGCGGCGCAGCAGGCCAGCCAGCGCAGCCGTGAACGTGGACCGGCGATCAGCTAGCGATTGGGCGCCCTCGGGGAACCGCAGCGTCAGCGTCAGGCTGATTGCCGCGTGACCAGACTGGCGCAGTGCCTCGGCCTGGGGCTGAACGGCTGTGAGGCGTAATTCCGTCAGCGCGGCGGCACAGACCGGGCAGGTCCAGGGGTTGCGGCACCGTGCCAGGGGTGACGCGGACCTGCTGCCGTCCTGAGCGAGGGCCAGGGTGACGCCTGCGGCGAGGGGCAGGCCGCAACCGGCGGTCCTGCTGCCGGTGCCACGGATCAGGGGACGGATTGCCGCCCTCAGCCGGTCGGGAGTCACCGACGATTGGGGATGAGCCGCATCTGATTTTGGGGCCGGGGTGCGGGAATTAGTACGTAGAGAGATATCTAGCGCGCAAACGGCAGGAAACTGCGATTTTTTCGGGTCGCCGCCACGGCGAAACCAGGGGTGTATTTTTTTCACAGTCGAGCGCCCAAATGGCGCGTCAGAATTGACAATAACACGATCGTCGAATATTCTGACTGCGTACCTGACAACCGCTCTCGGGGTCTCGGACACGCTGCAAACGTGCCTCAACGGCGGTAATCGAACGATAGTATCCGAGATTGTGCGTAAAATGAGTGGCCGCAGGAAATATCCTGCGGCCCTTTTCGTTGGCATGCTCTCGTCGTTGACGTTACGCGATATTGAAATATGTTCTGTTGACAAAACACATTGCCCTGGCCGCCCTGGCCGTGCAGGTGCGGTCGGGACTGCTGGACAGTTCGACACTGTCGGCTGAACTACGCCGGGCAATTCAGCAGCAGGCATCTGGGAAAAGTTGACGTTTATGCTGTATTTCGGTATCTCATGTTGATGTTGACAATATAACTAGTTTCGATATGGGCCATTTTTACTGTTGATTTGGTCCAGATTTCAGATACCTCGTTGGAGTGCCGACCGCAATCCAACCCCTGCTGCTGAGTGCGACTGACGCCGCCCGGTTGGTCGGCGTCAGCGTGCGGCAGTTGCGGCAGGTGGCGGCTGCTGGGCAGTTGCCGGGGCCAATCGTTCTAGCTGGGGCAGAGCGGTGGCACAGGGGCACGCTGACAGCAGCTGTTGACAGATTGGCAGGCGTTGGCCAGGTTGGCAGCACGGGTTCGAACCGGCCCGCGCCCCTCGACCTGGGAACCGCTGATGACTGGCGCCCTCGCCCCTCCCGAACGCCTGCGTTACGTCAACGCCGTCAGGCAGCCTAACGGTCGAATCGCCCTGTATTACCGTCGCGATGGTCGGCGCTCACCGCTGCCGGGGCCTGAGGGGTCGCAGGAATTCCTGGCGGCGTACGATCGGGCAACCGTCGCCTACGAGGCCGGCTATACAGCGCCTAGAGCTGCAACAGTTGCCGGCGCAATTGCGACGTACCGCAGCAGTGCTGCATATCGTGGCCTAGCCCCGAAAACGCGGTCCTCGTCGTACGACGTGCCGCTAGCGCTGCTGACTGAACGCCTGGGCACCCAACCCCTGGCCGACGTGACCCCGGCCGTGACCGCGGCAATTCGTCGCCTGCTGGCTGACGACCCCCTGCGCTGGAACCGGCTGCGATCGGTGGGCGTGCTGGTTTGGCGGGCCTGGCACGAGGCTGATGCGCCGGGGGCGCGTGATCCGGTGCCGTGCCCGTGGACACCAGTTAGGCGGCTGCCGGTTGCCGACAGCGATCAGAATCGGCCCTGGCCGTCCGACGTGCTGCGAGCCGCCCTCGCAGCGGCAACCCCTGAATTCCGCGCTCTCCTGCTAACGCTGCTGCTGACGGGCCAACGCCTGGGCGACGTGTGCAGGCTACCTGTGGACGCCTGGGACCAATCCCGGGGGACACTGACGCTGCGGCAGCAAAAAACCGGCGCCCCCCTAATCCTGGGGGTGCCGCCCGTTCTCGCTGCTGCCTGGGCGGGAACGATCGGGCGGGCGGCAGGTGGGCAGCTGCTGTGCACCCCTCGCAGACGCAATTGGACGACGTTGAACGCGCAGGAAACCTGGCTCACCCTGCGTAAAAACCTAGGCCTGGGCCGATACACCCTGCACGGTCTGCGTGCGACCGGCGTATCCGCCCTGTCCACAGCGGGTGGGTGGGATGCGCGTGCGTTGATGGCCCTGACAGGGCACACGACCGAACGCAACCTGAACCTGTATCTGCGTGGGGCGAGCACTGCCCCGGCGGCTGCGCGGGCGGCGTCGGCAGTGGCAGACCTGTTCGCGGCAGCTCTGCCGACGAACGGCAACGCCAGGAAATTTTCCGGCGTGACAGGCCGTGCAGCGGCAAAATCTCGCGACGCCAGCCCAACTGACAACGGGGTGGCAACTGGCAACTCGATGCGTGGGCGGTCTGAAAAAATCTAGCAAAATCAATGGCGTCCCGTACGGGATTCGAACCCGTGCTGCCAACGTGAAAGGCTGGTGTCCTAGGCCTCTAGACGAACGGGACGTGCCGTGGGCCGGCGATTACCGGGCTTGGCGTCCCTGGTCAACCTGCCACCCGCGGCAGCCACAGCGCCACCTCGGGCGCCAGCATCAGCAGGATGATCGCCAGGATGTACACGCCCATGAAGGGCAGCACCCCGGCGAAGACGTCCGTGATCGGCCCGCCATCCCGCCGCATCCCCTGCAGCACGTACAGCACCGTGCCGTCGGGGGGCGAGATGAGCGCGATCTCCACCAGCATCACCACCACCACGCCGAACCACACCGGGTCGTAGCCCAGCGCCATCACCACGGGGAACACCACGGGGATGGTGGTGACGATCATGGAGAACCCCTCCATGAACGTCCCCAGCGCCAGGTAGAAGCCGATGATCAGCAGCATGATGCCCCAGGGCGGCAGGGGCAGGCCGCTCACCAGCGCCGCCAGCGCCTGCGGCACGCCAAGCGCGGTGAAGACGTAGTTCAGCACGTAGGCGCCGAACAGGATCAGCCCCAGCAACGCGGTGTTGCGCGCCGTGGCCTCCGCGCACTGGTTCAGCATCCGCAGGCTCAGCCGCCGGTCGAGGGCGGCGAAGAACACCGCCCCCACCACGCCAAGTGCTGCGGATTCCGTGGGCGTGGCCAGCCCGCCATAGATGGTGCCCAGCACCAGCAGGATCAGCGCCAGCGTGGGCAGCAGGTCCACCAGCGCGCGCAGCTTCTCGCGCATCGGCACGGGCTCCGCGGCCCGCGGGGCGGCCTTGGCGCGCCACAGGATCACGGCGGTGAACAGCAGCACCACCAGCACCGAAGGCCCCACCGCGGCGAGGTAGAGCGCGCCCACCGACGTCTCGGTGATGAGGCCGTAGATGATGAAGGTGATCCCCGGCGGGATGAGGTTGCCCAGCGCCCCGCCCGCGGCCAGCGAGCCCAGCACCATGCGCGGGTCGTAGCCGCGCCCCTGGAAGAAGGGCAGCGCCACGGAGCCCATGGTGGCCGCGGTCGCCACGGAAGAACCGCTGATGGCGGAAAACACGCCCGAGGCCGCGATGTTGGTGTGCAGCAGGCCCCCCGGCAGCCGGTTCAGCCACAGGTTCAGCGCGCGGTACAGCTTCTCCGAAAGCCCCGCGCGCAGCAGCACCTCGCCCATCAGCAGGAACAGCGGCACGGCGACGAGCACGAAGGAGGAAGAGGGCGACCACACCGTCTGCCCCAGGAACAGCCAGAAGGGCCGGTCGGAATAGGCCACGCCCACCAGCAGCCCCAGCACGCCGAGGGCGGCGCCCACATGGATGCCCATGCCGAAGAACAGCGCGAAGAGCCCGCCCAGCATCAGCAGCTCCCCGACCATGGAGGAGCCGGGGCCGGCGCCGAACAGCGACATGCCGACCAGCAGCGCGATCAGCGTGCCGATGAAGCCGAGCGCGATCATGCCCGCTTCTCCACCTCGGCCAGGATCTCCAGCGTCTCGCGCGCCTCGTCCATGTCTGTGCGCGCGACCAGCAGCGCCTCCGCCTCGGCGCCGCGGCCGGCCAGGGTCAGCAGCAGGCCTTCCAGCAGCAGCAGCGCGGCGAGCACGGCCAGCACCGCGATGCCCGCCATCCACAGCCCCTGCGGCAGCCACAGCGGCGTGCCCAGCAGGCTCATGTCGCGCGCGCCGAACAGCAGGCTCTCATCCACCAGCATCCAGGCCGCCCAGGTCAGCGTGGTGGCGAAGCCCAGCAGGAAGGCCATGGCCAGCAGGTGCAGCCAGGGGCGGACCGCGGCCGGCAGCTTCATCACCAGCAAATCTATGCGCACGTGGGCGCGCCGCGCCAGCGCGTGCGCCAGCCCCCAGGCGATGCCGAAGGCCAGCGCGTAGCCCGACAGCTCCGTGGTGCTCTGGCTGGACCAGCCCAGCGTGTTGCGCGCCACCACGTCGAAGGTGATGAGGGCGGCGCAGGCGAAGAAGGCCCACCCCGCCGCGTGCCCCATCAGGGCGGCGAGCCCGGCCACGCCCCGCCGCGCCAGGCCCACCGCGCGGATCACCGCGAGATGCCGGAGATCGGCGCCACCAGGCGGTCGTACACCGGCCCGCAGCGCTCGCCGCAGCGGCGCAGCCAGCCCGGCAGCACGGAGGAGGAGAGCGTGGCGCGCACGGCCGCGATGTCGGCGTCCGAGGGCTGCGAGACGGTCATCGGCCGGTTCTCCACCAGCCGGCCGAGGCGGCAATTCGCGCGGTCGCCGGCGTTGCAGGCCACGCCGTCTTCCGTGGTCTCGGCGCCCAGGCTCCACTGCGCCTCCTCCACCTCGCGGATGTGCGCCTCGATGAAGCTGCGCACGGCCGGGTCCAGCCGGTTCCACCACGCCAAGTTCACCAGGTAGCCGGAGGTGGACCACGCCACGGGCAGGGCGTAGAGGCCGCGCGTCACCTCGTACCAGCGCGCGCTGTTGCCGCTCGCCGTGCCGGTGATTGCGCAGTCCACCACGCCGCGTTCGAGGGCCGCATACACCTCGGGGAAGCCGATGCCTGTGGGCTGGGCGCCGATCGCGCTCACGAAGTCGTTGATGGAGCCGCCGCCCGTCCGCACCCGCTTGCCGCGCAGTTCGGCCAGCGAGGCGACCGGCTCGCGGCAGAAGAACACCTGCGCGGGGAAGGGATAAGCCGCGATGATGCGCACCCCGAAGCGCTCCAGCTCGCGGTTCGCCTCGGGCAGCACGGCGGCGGCGACGCGGCGCGCCTGCTCCAGCGAGGGGTTGAGGCCGGCGAGGTCGAAGATGTCCAGCAGCGGCACGTCGCCCGCCAGCGTGTTCAGCGGCGCGGCGCCGATGTCCACCTGGCCGGAGCGGACGAGGCGGATGATCTCCGGCCCGTTCAGGTTGCGCTCGGGCCAGCTCGCCAGCGTGGCGGTGACGCGGCCGTTGGAGCGCTGCCGCATCGCGTCGCGCAGGATGGGTAGGTCCACGCGGGTGTATTGCGGGAAGGCCGGGCCGGGCTGGGTGACGATCTGCAGCGTCACCGGCGGGCCGGCGGGCAGGGATGGCGCGGGGGTCTGCGCCGCGGCGGGCAGGGCCAGCAGCGCGGCAGCGAGCAGGGCGGGAAGGCGCATCGTCGTTCTCTCTCCTGGTGCGGGTGGTCAGCCGGGCAGCCGCCGGTCGGTGACCAGCATGAAGCCCGGGGCGTGGGTGATGGCGAAGGGCGGGCGCGCGGCGGCGATGGCCGCCTGGGGCGTGACGCCGCAGGCCCAGAACACCGGCATCTCGCCCGGCTCCATCGGCACCGCGTCGCCGTAGTCCGGGCGCGCCACGTCGGCGATGCCGATCAGCGAGGGGTCGCCCAGGTGGACGGGGGCGCCGTGCGAGGCGGGGTAGCGCGCCGTGATCTGCACCGCCTCGATCGCCTCGCGCGCCGTGTAGGGCCGCATGGAGACGACCAGCGGGCCGTGGAAGCGCCCGGCCGGGGTGCAGGCGATGTTCGTGCGGAACATCGGCACGTTGGAGCCGGTCCGCATGTGCCGCGGCGTCAGCCCCGCCGCGTGCAGCGCCGATTCGAAGCCGAAGGAGCAGCCGAGCGCGAAGGCCACCAAATCGTCGCGCCAGGCATGGGCGATGCTCGTCGGCTCCTCCACCATCGCGCCGTCGCGCCAGATGCGGTAGCGCGGCAGGTCGTGGCGCAGGTCCAGCCCGTCGGCCACGCCGTGCATGGTCACCTCGCCCGGCTCGGTGACGCCCAGCACGGGGCAGGGCCTGGGGTTGCGGACGCAGAAGCGCAGGAACTCGTCCGCCCAGTCGCGCGGGAGGATGACGAGGTTGGCCTGCTCGCAGCCCGGCGCCTGGCCGTGGGTGGGCAGGGCGAAGCGCCCTTCGCGGCAGGCGAGGCGGAAGGCGCGGGGATCGGCGATGTGCGTCATGGGGAGCAAGCGCAGCATGGCCGCTTGCATCACGTCCAATCCTGTTTTCCGATGGGCGGCGATCAGCAGGATTTATCCATGGCGGTGGAGTTCAAGGCGCTGGAGACTTTCGTGGCCGTCGCCACCCTGCGCTCCTTCAACCGCGCGGCGCAGCGGCTGCGGACCACGCAGCCCGCCGTCTCCCAGCGCATCGCCGCGCTGGAGGAGGCGCTGGGCCGCCGCGTGCTGGAGCGCAGCGCCCGCCATGTCGGCCTCACCGAGGCCGGGCGCCTGCTGCTGGAGCACGCCGGGCGCCTGCTGGCCGCGCGCGACGACCTGCTGCGCGAGGTTGGCGAGCCCTCCGCGCTGTCCGGCACGCTGCGCCTGGGCGTCTCCGAGACGGTCGTGCACACCTTCCTGTCGCGCTTCGTCGAGCGGCTGGCCGAGCGCCACGCCCGCCTCCAGCTGGAGGTGGAGGTGGACCTCACGCCCAACCTGCGCGCCCGGCTGCTGGAGCGCGAGCTGGACCTCGCCTTCCTCGTCGGCCCCGTCGCCGGGCCGGAGCTGGCCAGCCTGCCGCTGCGGCGCGAACCCCTGGGCTTCCTGGCCGCACCCTCGCTGGGCCTGCACCGGGCGCGCTTCGGCGCCGCCCAGATGGC
>JALHNW010000088.1 GCA_022843345.1 Rubritepida sp.
GCGGCGGACACCTTCCCGCTGGCCGGCTTCGGCGCCGCCTACGACGCCATCACCCGCGAATGCCCGGCGGCGCGGCGATGAACGCCTTCCAGCCGCACGCCCGCGTGATGCCGCCCGATGACGGGCTGAGCGAGGCGGAGCGCGGCCGCATCCTCGCCAAGGCCGCCGCCTTCGCCCCCCCGCCGATGCAGGACGCCGACGGAAGGCGCGAGCTGGTGGGGCTCTCGCGCGAGGAGCTGGCGCAGGAGATGGCGCTGATCGGCGAGAAGCCGTTCCGCGCCAAGCAGCTCTGGCACTGGATCTACCACCAGGGCGCGCGCGATTTTTCCGCCATGTCCACCATCGCCAGGCCGATGCAGCAGAAGCTGGCCGAACGCTTCGTCGTCGGCCGCCCTGGGGTGGCGACCGAACAGACCAGCACGGACGGCACGCGCAAGTGGCTGTTCGAGTGGCGCGACGGGCAGAAGGTCGAGACGGTCTACATCCCCGACCATGACCGCGGCGCGCTGTGCATCTCCACCCAGGTGGGCTGCACGCTGTCCTGCTCCTTCTGCCACACCGGCACGCAGAAGCTGGTGCGAAACCTGGGCGCGGCGGAGATCGTGGGCCAGTTCATGGCGGCGCGCGACAGCTACGGCGAGTGGCCGACGCCCAAGGGGGAAGAGGGCCGGCGCCTGTCCAACATCGTCGTGATGGGCATGGGCGAGCCGCTCTACAACTACGCCGCCACCGCCAAGGCGCTGGCGATCGTGATGGACCACGAGGGCATCGCGCTGTCGCGCCGGCGCATCACGCTTTCCACCTCGGGCGTGGTGCCGATGATGGACCAGTGCGGGGCGGAGCTGGGGGTGAACCTCGCCGTGTCGCTGCACGCGGTGCGCGACGAGCTGCGCGACGAGCTGGTGCCGCTGAACCGCAAGTACCCGATCCGGGAGCTGATGGACGCCTGCCGGCGCTATCCCGGCGCGTCGAACGCGCGGCGCATCACCTTCGAATACGTGATGCTGCGCGGCGTGAACGACAGCATCGCCGAGGCGCACGAGCTGGTGCGGCTGCTGCACGGCATCCCGGCCAAGGTGAACCTGATCCCGTTCAACCCCTGGCCCGGCTCGCCCTACAAGACCTCCACGCTGGAGGCGCAGCACGCCTTCGCGGAGGTGCTGAACGCCGCCGGCTATTCCTCGCCCATCCGCCGGCCGCGGGGGCGCGACATCCTGGCCGCCTGCGGGCAGCTGAAGACGGAGAGCGAGCGGGCCAGGCGCCCGGCGTGAGGCTGCGGCTGGCCATCATCGGCACCGTGCTGGTGTGGCTGCCCTTCCTGCTGCTGGCGCTGAGCCTGATCCTGTCCGACGCGCTGGGCTGCCGGGTGGATGCGGCGGCGACCTACCCCTGCCCGGTGCTGGGAGCGGACATCGGCGGGTTGCTGGGCGCCGGATTCATGATGGGGCTGCTGCTGATGGGGACGTGGCCGCTGATGGTGTTCAGCCTCATCGGCTGGGGGCTGTGGGGGGCCAGGCGGCTGTGGGCGCGCCGGTAGTCCCGATCGGGCTGATGGCGCTGGGCGGCTTCGCCACCGGCTGCGGCATGCGGATGCTGGACCCGCTGCTGCCGATGATCGCGGTGGGGTTCGGCACCACCGTCTCGGCCGCCGCGGTGCTGGTGGCGGCCTTCATGCTGCCCTACGGCGCGGGGCAGCTGCTGACGGGGCCGCTGGGGGACCGCTTCGGCAAGATCCGCGTCGCCTCGCTGGCGCTGGTGCTCTACGGGCTGGTGACGATGGGCGGCGCGGTGGCGGACAGCCTGACGGGGGTGGCGCTGGTGCGCGCGCTGGGCGGCTTCGCGGCCGGCGCCGTCATCCCGCTGCTGATGGCGCATGTGGGCGACGAGGTGCCCTATGAGGGGCGGCAGGCCGCCATTGGCCGCTTCCTGACGGGCAACGTGATGGCGACGATGCTGGCCGGGCCGATCAGCGGCGTGCTGGGCGAGCATTTCGGCTGGCGCGCCTCCTTCCTCGCCGGCGGCGCGCTGGCGCTGGGGGTGGGGGCGGTGCTGTGGTGGCGGCTGGTGGCCGGGCGCACCCGCAAGGCGGCGAGCGGGGTGAGCGCGGTCGCCGGCTACCTGAAGATGCTGCGGATGCCCGCCTCGCGCCGGCTGCTGCTGGTGACGGCGCTGAACGGGGCGCTGCTGTTCGGCGGGTCCTTCCCGTTCATCGCCTCCTTCCTCATCGAGGATTTCGCGCTGTCGGCCGGCGAGGCGGGGCTGGTGATGGCCGGGTTCGGGGTGGGGGCGCTGGTCTATACGCGCGTGGCGCCGCGGCTGGTGCGGCGGCTGGGCGAGGACCGGATGCTGGCGGTCGGCGGGGTGGGGCTGGCGGTGCTGCTGGGCGCCATCGCGGCCGCGCCGCATTGGGGGGTGGTGCTGGCGGCGCAGCTGCTGATGGGGTTCTTCTTTTTCTGCTTCCACGGCGTGCTGCAGGCCCGCGCCACGGAGGCGATGCCGGAGGCGCGGGGGACGGGGGTGAGCGCCTTCGCGATGTCGCTGTTCCTGGGGCAGACGGTGGGGAGCCTGGTGTTCGCGGGGGTGATCGGGGTGGCGGGGTATCGGTGGGTGTTTGGGCTGGCGGGGTGCGGGATTGCGGCGCTGGGGGTGGCGACGGCGCGGCGGTGACGGGCTTGCCGCCCCGCCCATCCGCTCCTATCCCTGCGCCCGAAAGCGGAGAGTTCCCATGCGCGTGAAGGACGTGAAAAAAGTCGTGCTCGCCTATTCCGGCGGGCTCGACACCAGCGTGATCCTCAAGTGGCTCCAGACCACCTACAATTGCGAGGTGGTGACCTTCACCGCCGACCTCGGCCAGGGCGAGGAGCTGGGGCCGGCGCGCGACAAGGCCCTGATGCTCGGCATCAAGCCGGAAAACATCTACGTGGACGACCTGCGCGAGACCTTCACGAAGGACTTCGTCTTCCCGATGTTCCGCGCCAACGCGCTGTATGAGGGGCTGTACCTGCTCGGCACCTCCATCGCCCGCCCGCTCATCTCCCAGCGGCAGATCGAGATCGCGGAGGCCGTCGGCGCCGACGCCGTCGCCCACGGCGCCACCGGCAAGGGCAATGATCAGGTCCGGTTCGAGATCAGCTACTATTCGCTCAAGCCCGACATCAAGATCATCGCCCCCTGGCGCGAATGGGACCTCACCAGCCGCACTGCGCTGATCGCCTTCGCGGAAGCGCACCAGATCCCCATCGCCAAGGACAAGCGCGGCGAATCGCCCTTCAGCGTGGACGCCAACCTCCTGCACAGCTCTTCCGAGGGGAAGATCCTGGAGGAGCCGTGGGACGCGCCGGACGAGATGGTCTGGCAGCGCACCATCTCGCCGATGGACGCGCCCGACACCCCCACCGAGATCACCATCCAGTTCAAGAACGGCGACGCGGTGGGCATCAACGGCGAGGCGCTGTCGCCGGCCACGCTGCTCACGAAGCTGAACGCGCTGGGCAAGGCCAACGGCATCGGCCGGCTGGATTTGGTCGAGAACCGCTTCGTCGGCATGAAGTCCCGCGGCTGCTACGAGACGCCGGGCGGCACCATCCTGCACTTCGCGCACCGCGCCATCGAATCCATCACGCTGGACCGCGAGGCGGCCCACCTGAAGGATTCGCTCATGCCGCGCTATGCGGAGTGCATCTACAACGGCTTCTGGTTCAGCCCGGAACGGCGCATGCTCCAGGCGCTGGTGGACGCGTCCCAGGCAAGCGTGGAGGGCGAGGTGCGGATGAAGCTCTACAAGGGCAACGTCATCGTCACGGGCCGGCGCTCGCCCAACAGCCTGTACTCGATGAAGCACGTCACCTTCGAGGACGACCAGGGCGCCTATGACCAGTTCGACGCGCAGGGCTTCATCAAGCTGAACGCGCTGCGGCTGCGCCTGGGCGCCATGGCCGGCCGCCGCGGCGGGACTCCCTGACGGCGCACCGGCATGGGTGGCGCATCCGGCTGCGCCACCTCTACACTGCGCCGACGCCCCCGGCGCGGCGCTTCCGCTACGCGCTGCTGGGGCTGGACGTGCTCAGCCTGGCCTGGATCGTCGCCGCCTCCTTCCGCCCGTCGGATGCGGTGGTGATCGCGGTGGACATGGCGCTGGGCGCGGTGCTGCTGGCGGAGTTCGCGGCGCGCCACGCCATCCGCGACCATCCCTTCCGCAGCGCCACGCGGGTGATGGAGCTGGCGGACCTGCTGGCCATCCTGTCGCTGCTGCTGTCCCCGCTGACGCAGCACGCGCTGGGCTTCCTGCGGGCGCTGCGGCTGTTCCATTCCGCGCGGCTGGCGATGTCCCTGCGCGAGGACTGGGAAGGCTTCCGCCGCAACGAGGACGCGGTGGTGGCGGCCGTGCAGCTGCTGGTCTTCGTCTTCGTGATGACGGGGGCGGTGTTCGAGCTGCGCGCCCTCATGGGCGGCGGCATCGCCAACTACGGGGACGCGCTGTACTTCACCGTCACCGCGCTGACCACCACGGGCTTCGGCGACATCACGCCGAAGGAGACGAGCGGGCGGCTGCTGGCGGTGTTCATCATGCTGGCGGGCGTGACGCTGTTCCTGCGCCTGGCCTCGGCGCTGTTCCGCCCCTCCAAGGTGGTGTTCCCCTGCCCCGGCTGCGGGCTGCGGCGGCACGAGGCGGATGCGGTGCACTGCAAGGCCTGCGGGACTCTGGTGAACATCCCGGACGAGGGCACTTGAGCATTTCATAGCGTTTTGCTATGTCACCCGCATGAAGTCGCTGCGTTTCACGACCGACGCGGCGCGGGCCCTGCAGCGCCACGCCAACATGGCACCCCGCATCCGCGCCAAGCTGGCGGACTACGCGGCGGACCCGGCGGCGCTCGCCAACAACGTCACGCCGCTGGTCGGAGTGGAGGCGAAGCGGCTTCGCGTGGGCGACTTCCGGGTGATCTTCACCGAGGACGAGGTGGAGATCCTGGTCCTCGCCATCGGCCCGCGCGGCGCCATCTACGAGTGAGGAGGCAGCGATGAACGAGACCGTGACCCTGACCCGCACTGCCTACGAGGCGCTCGTGGATGCGCGCGACGCAGCCGTGGCCCTGCGCGACGTGGCGCGAGGCGCGACGGAAACGCTGACGGAGGCGGAGTTGGACGCCTTCCTGGCCGCGCCGACGCCGTTGGCTTTCTGGCGGCGCCATCGCGGCCTCACCCAGGCGGCACTGGCGGAGGCGGTCGGGATCTCCCAGCCCTACCTGGCGCAGATCGAGGGCGGGCAGCGCACCGGCGACGTGCGCCTGCACGCGAGGCTGGCCAAGGCGCTTCGGCTGCGGATGGAGGACCTGCTCGAGGAGGAGTGAGTGGCGGTCAGCCCCCGTTCTTCTCGATCGTCAGGTCCGGCGCGTCCGGGTTCTTCATGCCGACGATGTGGTAGCCGCAATCCACGTGGTGCACCTCGCCCGAGACGCCGGTGCTGAGCGGGCTCAGAAGGTACAGCCCGGCGCCGCCCACTTCCTCCAGCCCCACGTTGCGCTGCATGGGCGCGTTGTACTGGTTCCACTTCAGGATGTAGCGGAAGTCGCCGATGCCGCTCGCGGCCAGGGTCTTGATCGGCCCGGCGCTGATGGCGTTCACGCGGATCTGCCGCGGGCCGAGGTCGGCGGCCATGTAGCGCACGCTCGCCTCCAGCGCGGCCTTGGCCACGCCCATGACGTTGTAGTGCGGCACCCACTTCTCGGCGCCGAGGTAGGACAGCGTGAGCAGCGAGCCCCCCTCCCCCATCAGCGCGGCCGCGCGCCGGCCGGTGGCGGCGAAGGAGTAGCAGGAGATGTCGAGCGCCTGCAGGAAGGCCTCGCGCGGGGTGTCCAGGAAGCGGCCGCGCAGGAACTGCTTGTCGGCGAAGCCGATGGCGTGGACCAGGAAGTCCAGCTTGCCCCAGCGCGCCTCGATGCCGGCGAAGGCGCGGTCCATGTCCTCGTCGCTGCCCACGTCGCAGGGCAGCACCAGGTCGCTGCCCACGCTCGCCGCCAGGGGGCGCACGCGCTTCTCCAGCGCCTCGCCCTGGTAGGTGAAGGCCAGTTCCGCGCCCTGCGCCGCGCAGGCCTTGGCGATGGCCCAGGCGATGGAGCGGTCGTTCGCCACGCCCATGATGAGGCCGCGCCTTCCCTGCATCAGCGTTCCGGTCGGGATCGGGGTCTCGGTCATCGCGGGTCCGTCGTCGTGGTCCGGGGGGTGGGGCGGTGGTTGCGGGGGGCGGATGGTGGTGGCACATGCCCCGGGGACCGGCAAGACCCGCGAGGAGAACCCGCTTGAGCACCGATCCCTACGCCCTCTTCGCCGAATGGCTGGCGGAGGCGGCGGCGAGCGAGCCCAACGACCCCAACGCCCTGTGCCTGGCCACCTGCACGCCCGAGGGCCGGCCCTCGGCCCGCATGGTGCTGCTGAAGGGCCATGATGCGCGCGGCTTCGTGTTCTACACCAACCTGGAATCGCGCAAGGGCCGGGAGCTGGCGACCAATCCCTTCGCCGCGCTGTGCTTCCACTGGAAGACGCTGCAGCGCAGCGTGCGCGTGGAAGGCGCGGTGGAGCCTGTGAGCGACGCGGAGGCGGACGAGTACTACGCCTCACGCGCACGCGGCAGCCGCATCGGCGCCTGGGCGTCGCGCCAGTCCCGCCCGTTGGAAGGTCGCTGGGCGCTGGAGAAGGCGGTGGCCGACTACACGCTGAAGTTCGGCATCGGCGCCATCCCGCGGCCGCCGCACTGGTCGGGCTTCCGCGTGGTGTCCGCGCGCATCGAGTTCTGGCGCGACATGCCCTTCCGCCTGCACGAACGCCGCGTCTTCCACGCCGACGGCGCGGCGTGGCGCGAGGAGGCGCTGTATCCGTGACGCCGGAGGGCCTCCTGCGCGGCATGGCGGAGGAGGTGGTGGAGACGCACATCTCGCGCGTCTTCCTCGGCCGCGAATTGGCGTGGAAGGTGAAGAAGCCGGTTGACCTCGGCTTCCTGGACTTCACGACGCTGAGGGAGCGCGAGCGGCTGGTGCGCCACGAATTCGCGCTGAACGCGCCGCATGCGCCGGGCCTGTACCGCCGCGTGGTGGCGGTGACGCGCACGCCCGGCGGCAGCCTGGCGCTGGATGGGGCGGGCGAGCCGGTGGAATGGGTGCTGGAGATGCGCCGCCTGCCGCATGGCGCCTTCCTGGACGTCGCCCCCCTGCCCGACCCGCGCGCCCTGGGCGACGCGGTGGCGGCGCTGCACGCCAGCGCGCCGCTGCGGGACGGTGATGGGTCGCTGGCCGGCATCATCGCGCAGAACCGCGATTCCGCGCTG
>JALHNW010000089.1 GCA_022843345.1 Rubritepida sp.
GCCGACATCACCTTCGCCCTCACCCGCCTGTATCCCATGCCCGGCGAACTGGCGGCCGACGAGGTCGCCGCGCTGGTGGAGGAGATGGCGCGCTTCTGCCGCGAGGTGGTGGCCCCCCACCGCCTCGCCGCCGACAAGGCCGGCTGCCGCTTCGAGGGCGGCGTGGTCACCACCCCGCCGGCCTACGCCCCCATCTTCGCGGCCTGGAAGGATGGCGGCTGGCAGTCGCTGTCCGCCCGCGAGGCGCATGGCGGGCAGGGCCTGCCCTTCGCGCTCTGGGCCGCGCTGAAGGAGCTGCTGGCGACCGCCGACATGGCTTTTTCGCTGTTGCCCACCCTGACGGCCGGCGCGGTGGAATGCCTGGAAACCTACGCCACGGAGGACCAGGCCGCGCGCCTGCTGCCGCCGCTGGTGGAGGGCCGCTGGAACGGCACCATGAACCTGACGGAGCCCCAGGCGGGCAGCGACCTGTCGCAGGTGCGGACCAAGGCGGAACCGCTGCCCGACGGCCGCTTCGCCGTCACGGGCCAGAAGATCTACATCACCTGGGGCGAGAACGACCTGGCGGAGAACACGCTGCACCTGGTCCTCGCCCGCCTGCCGGACGCCCCGCCCGGCTCGCGCGGGATTTCCCTGTTCGCCGTGCCGAAGGTCATGCCCGACGGCGCGCGCAACGCCCTGCGCTGCGGCGGCATCGAGCACAAGCTGGGCATCCATGGCAGCCCCACCTGCACCATGCTGTTCGAGGGTGCCACGGGCGAGCTGGTGGGCGAGCCCAACCGCGGCCTCAACGCCATGTTCGCCATGATGAACAACGCCCGCCTGCAGGTGGGCATCGAGGGCGTGGCCGCCGGCGCCCGCGCGCTGGAGCTGGCCGAGGCCTATGCCGACACGCGCGAGCAGTCCGGCCGCGCCATCGCGCGCCACCCCGACGTGGCCCGCATGCTGGCCGAGATGCGCGCCACCACCCTGATGGGCCGCTTCCTGGCGCTGGAGGCCGCCGTCTGCGCGGACCGGGGGGATGAGGACCGCCTGGCCCTGCTGACGCCGATCGTGAAGGCCTGGTGCACCGACCGCGGCGTGGCCAATGCCTCGCTGGGCGTGCAGGTGCATGGCGGCATGGGCTTCGTGGAGGATGCCGGCGCCGCCCAGGTGCTGCGCGACAGCCGGATCGCGCCGATCTACGAGGGCACCAACGGCATCCAGGCGCTGGACCTCGTCACCCGCAAGGTGCAGCGCGACCAGGGCGCCCTGATGCGCGCCATGATCGGCGAGGCGCGCGACGCCCATGAAGGCCTGCGCGAGGCGGCGGACGCGCTGGAACGCGCCACCAGCACCATCTGCGCCGCGCCGCCCGAGGAGGCGGCCGCCTGCGCCACCGCCTACCTGGAAGCCGCCGGCTGGGTGCTGGGCTGCGCGCGGCTGGCGAAGGCGGCGTCGCTGGAGGCGCGCTACGCCCCCCTGCGCGACTTCGCCCTGCGCCGGCTGCTGCCCCGCGCCCTGGCCCATTGCGCGGAGGTGGGGCAAGGGGAGGCCGTGCTGGCCCTCATGGAGGCGTGAAAAACATGCCCCGCCCTTGCAGCATTTTCGCTGTGCAGCATTTACAATGGCGTCAGACATCGCACACCGGACCGGCATGAACGCACCACTCCCCGCCCCGGCGCTGCGCCAGCAGCGCCCGCACGTCGCCATCATCGGCGCCGGCCCGGGGGGGCTGGCGGCGGCGATGCAGCTGGCCGCCGGCGGCGCCCGCGTCTCCCTCTACGAGAAGGACGGCGTGGTGGGCGGGCGCACCCGCACCCTGCACGCCGAGGGCGGCTACCGCTTCGACCTGGGGCCCACCTTCTTCCTCTACCCGCGCATCCTGGAGGAGATCTTCGCCAGCTGCGGCGCCACGCTCCAGGACGAGGTGGAGATGCTGCGCCTCGACCCGCAGTACCGCCTGGTCTTCGAGGGCGCGGATGGGGCCAACGCCACGCTGGACGCCACCCCCGACCTCGCGCGGATGGAGGACGCGATCCGCGCCATCGCGCCGCAGGACGCCCAGGGCGTGCGCCGCTTCATGGAGGACAACCGCGCGAAGCTGGAGGCGTTCCGCCCCGCGCTGGAACGCCCCTTCCTGTCGGCCGCGCACATGATGACGCCCGACATGCTGCGCTCGCTCAAGCACCTGCGGCCGCACAAGATGGTGGATGCCGACCTGCGCCGCTACTTCAGCGACCCGCGCATCCGCCTCGCCTTCTCGTTCCAGACGAAATACCTGGGCATGTCGCCGTTCAAGTGCCCGTCCATGTTCACCATCCTGAGCTTCCTGGAATACGAGTTCGGCGTGTTCCACCCGCGCGGCGGCTGCGGCGCGGTGAGCGAGGCGATGGCCCGCGTGGCGGGGCGCCTGGGCGTGGAGATCCACCTGGACAGCCCCGTTGACCGCGTGACCTTCGACGGCAACCGCGCGACGGGGCTCGACGTGCAGGGCCGGCACGTCGCGGCCGACGCGGTGATCATGAACGCCGACTTCGCGCATGCCGCGCCCAGGCTGGTGCCCAACGCGCTCCGCAAGGCGTGGTCGGACGCGAAGATCGACCGCGCGCGCTACTCCTGCTCCACCTTCATGCTCTACCTCGGCGTGGAGGGGCGCTTCCCGCAGCTGGCCCACCACACCATCCTGCTGAGCCAGGAATACCAGCGCAACATCCGCCAGATCGACGCGGGCGAGATCCCCGACGTGCCGAGCCTGTACATCCAGAACCCGGTGGCGAGCGACGAGACGATGGCCCCCCCCGGCCATTCCGCGCTCTACCTGCTGGTGCCGGTGCCCAACCTGCGCGGCGACGCGGACTGGGCGCAGGAGGCGCCGCGCTTCCGCCAGGTGGCGCTGGATCGCCTGAAGGCGCTGGGCCTGCACGACCTGGAATCGCGCATCCGCACCGAGCGGATGGTGACGCCGCAGCATTGGCGCGACGAGTTCGCGGTGGGCTACGGCGCGACCTTCAACCTCAGCCACGACCTGCTGCAGATGCTCAGCTTCCGCCCGCGCAACCGCTTCAACGACACGCGCGGGCTGTACCTGGTCGGCGGCGGCACGCATCCGGGTTCCGGCCTGCCCGTGATCTACGAGGGCGCGCGCATCACGGCCAAGCTGGTGCAGCAGGATCTGGGCATCCCCGTCACCGTCGATACCTCCATGGCCGCGCAGTAGGGAACGAGCACGATGAGCACCACCTCCCACGTCGTCGTCATCGGCGCCGGCCTCGGCGGGCTGGCGGCGGCCTGCACCGCGGCGGCGCGCGGCCACAAGGTCACGATCCTCGACAAGAACCCGTGGCTGGGCGGCAAGGCGGCGCAGCTAACGCTCGACGCCCCCGACGGCAGCGGGTCCTTCCGCTTCGACATGGGGCCCACCATCCTCACCGTGCCGCGTGTGCTGCGCCGCATCTACGCGGAAGCCGGGCGCGACCAGGCGAGGGAGCTGCCGCTGATCCGGCTCGACCCGCAATGGCGCTGCTTCTTCGACGACGGCACCTGGATCGACCTCCAGGAGAACGTGGAGAAGATGGCGGCGGAGATGGACCGCTTCGCCCCGGGCAGCGGCTCGGGCGAGGGCTACAAGCGCTTCCAGCGCGTCTCCAAGCACCTGCACGGCGTGAGCGAAAAATTCTTCTTCTGGAAGAGCGTGGAGGGCATCGGCGACACGCTCGACATGCGCGCCAACCTCAACCCCAACACCCTGGCCGACGTGATGAGCCTGCGGATGGGCCAGACGGTGGCGAAGGTCATCCGCGGCCACGTTCCGGATGAGCGGCTGGCGCAGATGCTGGACCATTTCTGCCAGTATGTCGGCTCCAACCCCTACCTCGCGCCCGCGGTGCTGGCCTCCATCGGCGACATGCAGGCGAGCGAGGGCGTGTGGTATCCGGTGGGCGGCACGCGCGCCGTGGCGGAAGGGCTGGCGAAGCTGGCGGGCGAGCTGGGCGCCGAGCTGCGCCCCTCCACCGATGCGGCGCGCATCGAGGTGGTGGAAGGCCGCGCGGTGGCCGTGCACACCGCCACGGGCGAGCGCATCGCCTGCGACGCCGTGATCTCCAACATGGACAGCATCCGCACCTATGGCGAGCTGGTGGGCGGCGCCGTGGGCGAGACGTATCGCAAGAAGGGCTTCGAGCCGGCGTGCTCCGGCGTGGTGCTCTACTTGGGCCTTAACAGGCGCTACGAGCACCTGGCGCATCACTGCTTCGTCTTCTCGCGCGACGCGGAGGAGGAGTTCGACGCCATCTACAAGCGGGGCCAGCCGGCGCCGGACCCGACGGCCTACCTCGCCGCCACCTCCTCCACCGATCCGTCCAGCGCCACGCCGGGGGGCGAGGCGCTCTACGTGCTGGTCCACACGCCGCACCTGCGGCCGCATCATGACTGGAACCAGCTCTTCCCCGGCTACCGCCAGACCATCCTGGACAAGCTGAAGCGCACCGCGGGGATGGGGGACATCGAGGAGCGCATCGTGGTGGAGCGGCGCCTGACGCCGGTGGACATCCACGAGCGCTACCGCGTGCTGGACGGCGCGATCTATGGGCTGGCCTCGCACGGCTCCTTCCTGGGCGCCTTCAAGCCGGGCAACCGCTCGCGCCAGGTGAAGGGGCTGTACCTGGCCGGCGGTGCGGCGCATCCCGGCCCCGGCATGCCGATGGTGATGATGAGCGGCTGGATCGCCGCCGACGCGCTGGATACCGACCTGGGCGGCCGCGGCATGAGCGAGGCGGCGCGCGAGGCCGGCAAGCGCGAGGCGGCGTGACGTGGCGCCCGATGGCCGGAGGGCGCAGCCCGAAGGCCTGAACCGGCCGCCGGCCGCGCCCGATGGCCGGAGGGCGCAGCCCGAAGGCCTGAACCGGCCGCCGGCCGACTCGATCGTGGCGCTGCGGTCGGAGCGCCACATGCGCTTCTTCGGCGTCATCTTCGCGCGCTTCTTCGCCAAGCACATGCGGGCGCTGCGGGTGCAGCGCAGCGCGCCCCTGCCGCCGTTGCCCGCGGGCGCGCCCGTCATCGTCTTCGCCAACCACCCGGGCTGGTGGGACGGGGTGGTGTTCATGCTGGCCGCGCGCGGCCTGTTTCCCGGCCGCCCGGCCTTCGTGCCGATGGATGCCGCGGCCCTCGCCCGCTACCCCTTCATGCGGCGCCTGGGCGTCTTCGGCATCGAGCAGCGCAGCCCCCGCGGCGCCGTCGCCTTCCTGCGCGACGCGACGGCGGTGCTGGCCGCGCCGTCGCACATGCTGTGGATCAACGCCCCCGGCCGCTTCTGCGACGTGCGCGAGCGCCCGGTGCCCATCGCGCCGGGCCTGCCGCGCCTGCCCGAACTCGCGCCCGGCGCGGTGTTCCTGCCCATGGCCATCGAATACGCCTTCTGGAGCGAGCGCGCGCCCGAGGCGCTGCTGGGCTTCGGCGCCCCCATCCCCGCGGCGAGCCTGCTGGAGCAGGACCGCGAGGCGCGCACCGAGACCCTGCGCGCCGCGCTCACCGCCACCATGGACGCCCTGGCCCTGGACGCGATGGCGCGCGACGAGGCACGCTTCGACGCCCTGGCGCAGGGGCGCGAGGGCATGGGCGGGATCTACGGCCTGTGGCAGCGCATCCGCGCCACCTTGCGGGGCGCGCCCTTCGACCCACGTCACGGCGTGACGCCACCAAAGGACCCGTGATGGAAGCCGCCCACGCCGCACTCGCCCTGGCGCTGATGCCGATCATCTTCGGCGCCATCAACCTGTGGCGCATGCCCCGCGTGCGCGGCACGCCGGCGGCGGGCACGCTCGTCTCCGTCCTCATCCCCGCGCGCAACGAGGCGGGCAACATCGCCGCCTGCGTGGAAACGGCGCTCGCCTCCACCGGCTGCGCGGTGGAGGTGGTGGTGATGGATGACGGCTCCACCGACGGCACCGCCGCCATCGTCGAGGCCATGGCGGCGCGCGACCCCAGGGTGCGGCTGGTCCAGGCCCCCGCCCTGCCGCCGGGCTGGACCGGCAAGGTCCATGCCTGCGCCCGCCTGGCCGAGCACGCCCAGGGCAGCCACCTGCTGTTCATCGACGCCGACGTGCGCCTCGCCCCCCACGCCGCCGCCGCCATGGCCGCGCACGCGCAGGACCGGCGCATCGCCATGCTCTCGGGCGTGCCGCGCCAGGTGATCGGCAGCCTGGGCGAGGCGCTGACCGTGCCCTTCATCAACATGCTGCTGATCTGCTACCTGCCCTTCGGCGGGCGGGCCACCCAGCGCAAGCCCAGCCTCGCCGCCGCCTGCGGCCAGCTGGTGATGGTGGAGCGCCGCGCCTATGACGCCATCGGCGGCCATGGCGCGATCAAGGGCGTGCTGCATGACGGCATCGCCCTTGCCCGGCTGTTCCGCGCGCGGGGGCATGACACGGAGATCCTGGACGGCGCGCCGCTGGCGACCTGCCGCATGTATGCCGGCTTCGCGCAATCCTGGCAGGGCTTCATCAAGAACGCGCGCGAGGGCATGGCGACGCCGGTGGGCCTGCCGGTCTGGACCGTGCTGCTGGCCGGGGCGCACCTGTGGCCCTGGTTCCTGCTGCCCAGCGGCGAGGCGGCGCTGACCATCGCCCTGATGTTCGCCCTGCGCGCCGCCGTCACCTGGCGCACGGGCGAGCCCTGGTGGACCGTGCCGCTGCACCCCTTCACCGTGCTGGTGGCCCTGGCCATCCAGTGGACGGCGCTCGGCCGCTCGGCACTGGGCCTCAAGGCCGGCTGGAAAGGCCGGGCCTACGAGGCCGCTGCGGGCTGACGCGCGGGGGGCGTCGCCACACCCTCCGATCGCGCCGAGGCTTCGCCTCGGCGCGGAGACGACCCTGCAGGACCCGCGTGGCCCGGCACGCGCGAAGCCGCGTGGCCGCCCCCAAGCCCGCGGCCACACGCCGGCACGGGCGCGCCTGCCATCCGGGGCCCCCGCGGTGGTTTTCGCCCAAGCAACGCGCCGGGCGAAAACTACCGTGGGGATATGCAGCCGGCAAACGCCACGATGCAGGACGCGTCCCGGTCGCGCCGGCGGCATTCCGCCAGCGCCTCGCGCTCGGCCACGTCGCGCGTCGGCGCCGTGGCGGTGGTGCGGACGGCGACGGGGATGTCGGGCGTGAAGGGCAGGCCGCGGATCAGCCGCGCGTCGCGCGCCCCATGCACCAGCGCGCCGCAGCCCGC
>JALHNW010000090.1 GCA_022843345.1 Rubritepida sp.
CGCACCGATTCCGGCGTGCACGCCGCGGGCCAGGTGGCGGAGGTGACGATCGCCGCCGCCCTGCCGCCCGAACGCCTGCGCGCCGCGCTGGACTTCCACACGCGGCCGCACGCGCTGTCCGTGCGCGGCGCGGCGGTGGCGCCGGAGGGGTGGTCGCCGCGCTTCTCTGCGCGGATGCGGCACTACCGCTACCGCATCCTCAACCGCGCCGCGCGGCCGGCGCTGGAGGACGGGCAGGCTTGGCACGTCCCGCAGGCGCTGGATGCGGGCGCCATGCACGCGGCGGCGCAGCAGTTGCTCGGCAAGCACGACTTCAGCGCCTTCCGCGCCGCCTCCTGCCAGGCCGCGCACGCGCTGCGGACGCTGGACCGGCTGGACGTGGCGCGGGAGGGCGAGGAGGTGGTGATCCACGCCTCCGCGCGCTCCTTCCTGCACCACCAGGTCCGCAACCTGGTCGGCACGCTGCATGCGGTGGGCCGCGGCGTGCAGGACGAGGGCTGGCCGCGCCGCGTGCTGGACGGGCGCGACCGCCGCGCCGCCGGGCAGACCGCGCCGCCGGAAGGCCTGTGCTTCATGGCGGTGGAGTATGACGAGGCGCTGCCCTGGGCGCCGTGATCAGCCGCCCGCTATCCGCGTGGTGAAGCCGCTGGCGACCAGCCCGATGGCGAGGTCGAGCGCCACCACCATCGCGGCCGTCGCACCCGGCAGCGCCAGCGCCGAGCGGGTGACGAACCATTCCAGCCACAGCGCGTAGCCCAGCGCGGCCAGCCCCAGCACGGTGGACACGCCCTGCGGCAGCCCCAGCAGCGGCGGCACGGCCAGCGCCACCAGCAGCAGGTACTGCACCAGGTTGGTCCAGTTCCACGCGGCGATGAAGCGCGGCCAGGCCGGCGCGCGCCCGGCCTGGGTGGCCACCGCCAGCGAGGCCAGCGCGAAGCCGGCCCAGGAGATGGCGAAGCCCAGCACCTCCGCCACCAGCGCCACCGCGATGCCCGCGGGCGGCGCCGCGCCGTCCGACCAGGCCAGCAGCCGCAGCGCGAGGAAGGCCGGCAGGCAAACCAGCGCGGCGCGGAACGAGGACGCCGCGCCCTCCATGGTGGATGGCAGCAGCGCCAGCCCCTCGGCACGGCCGCGCGCCAGCAGCAGGGCGGCGGCGATGCCGTCGGCGGCGCTCACGCCGCTAGGCACCCGGCGATGACGCGGGCGTAGAGGCGGGTGAGCGCGTGCAGCTCGGCCACCGGCACGTTCTCGTCCACCTGGTGCAGGCTGTGCCCCACGCCGCCCAGCTCCGCCACCGGGCAGTAGCGGGCGATGAAGCGCGCGTCGGAGGTGCCGCCGCCGGTGTCCAGCCGCGCGTCCAGGCCGGTTTCGGCGTGGACCGCGCGCTTCAGCGCGTCCACGAAAGGGCCGGGCTGGGTGACGAAGCTTTCCCCGCTGATCTCCACGCGCAGTTCGTGGCGCGGCGCGTGCTCGGCCAGGACGGCCTCGATGCGGCGGGCGAGGCCGGCGCCGTCGTGGTGGTCGTTGAAGCGGATGTTGAGGAAGGCGCTGGCCTGGGCCGGGATGACGTTGGTGGCGGTGTTGTCCACCGCCATGCCGGTCACCTGCACCGTGGAGGGCTCGAAATGCGCGGAGCCCTCGTCCAGCGGCTCGGCCGTCAGCGCGTTCAGGGCGCGCAGCAGGCGGTGCACCGGGTTGTCGGCCTTCTGCGGGTAGGCGCTGTGGCCCTGGGTGCCGTGCACCGTGACGAAGGCGTTCATCGAGCCGCGGCGGCCGATCTTGATGACGTCGCCCAGGCGCGCCTGGCTCGTCGGCTCGCCCACCACGCACATGGTGGGCAGAAGGTTGTTTTCCTCGAGCCAGGGCATGCAGCGCTTCACGCCGTCCACGCTCGGCCCCTCCTCGTCGCCGGTGATGAGCAGGGACAGGGTGCCGCGTTCCTGCGTGGGGGGGATGGCGGCGAGGAAGGCGGCGATGCCGCCCTTCATGTCGCAGGCGCCGCGGCCGTAGAGCACGCCGTCGCGCACCACTGCGGCGAAGGGGTCGTCCGTCCAGCGCGCCACGTCGCCGGGGGGGACCACGTCGGTGTGGCCGCAGTACATCAGGTGCAGGCCGCCATCACCACCCCTGGGGCCGCGGATGGCGTGCAGGTTGTCCACCTCGTTGAAGCGCAGCCGCGTGCAGGCGAAGCCCAGGCCTTCCAGGTGGCGCTGCACCACGTCCAGCGCCCCGTCATCGGCGGGCGTGACGGAGCGGCAGCGGATCAGCGCCTGGGCGAGTTGGACGACGTCAGTCACGCAGCAGGTCGTTGATGCTGGTCTTGGAGCGCGTCTGCGCGTCCACCCGCTTCACGATCACCGCGCAGTAGAGCGACGGCCCGGGCGAGCCGTCTGGCAGCGGCTTGCCGGGCAGCGAGCCGGGCACCACCACCGAATAGGCCGGCACGCGGCCGGTGAAGACCTCGCCCGTCGCGCGGTCCACGATCTTCGTCGTGGCCGAGATGAACACGCCCATGGACAGCACGGAGCCGCGCTCGACGATCACGCCCTCCACCACTTCGGAGCGCGCGCCGATGAAGCAGTCATCCTCGATCACCACCGGGTTCGCCTGCAGCGGCTCCAGCACGCCGCCGATGCCCACGCCGCCGCTCAGGTGCACGTTCCTGCCGATCTGCGCGCAGGAGCCGACGGTGGCCCAGGTGTCCACCATCGTGCCGGAATCCACGTAGGCGCCGAGGTTCACGAAGGAGGGCATGAGGATCACGTTCGGCGCGATGAAGGCCGAGCGGCGCGCCACCGCGCCGGGCACCGCGCGGAAGCCGGCCGCCTTGTGGCGCGCCTCGTCCCAGCCGGCCCATTTCAGCGGCACCTTGTCCCAGCCGCCGGCCATGATACGGCTGTCCTCGATGCGGAAGGACAGCAGCACGGCCTGCTTCAGCCACTGGTTCACCACCCAGCCCTGCGGTCCCGGCTCTGCCACGCGCGCCTTGCCGGAATCCAGCAGCTCCAGCGCTCCCTCGATCGCCTCGCGGTCGGCGCCGGTGGTGGCGGGGGAGAGCGCGTCGCGGCGGTCCCATATTTCGGTGATACGTATCTTTAGGTTCATCCGAGCTACCTGCAGCGTGAGTGCTTGAAGGTTTACAAGCCTTCCAAGCGATCAAGCAATCTGCCACACTCTTTTGATGCCCTTGCTTAGCAATCACCCACCACGTGACGCGCGCATCCTACTCGCACAAGCATTTAAGGCTGGAAGTCAAGGAATTTTTGGGTTTTCGACAAACAAAAGCTATACTCGTCAAGATTCTCCTATTCTTTCTCGTCTATCGATGGAGTATAGAAATCTTTATGATACCTATATCCCTGCTTTTGAAAAAGAAGTATTTACTTCTAAGAGTGTTAGATCTGCATTAATACTTAGGACGCGGCTGAAAAAACTTCAGAATGATGTAAGTGCTAGATTTTTAGAGCGTATTCCTATCAGTTTTAGTGGCGCTGTGAGAAATTTACCGCAATTCCAACGGGTTTTCTCCTTAAATCAACTATTTAAACTGATAGATAGTATTCTAACAGAGTACATATCGTACGCCGAGTGGAGAACCGAGGGACTTAATGCCGATGCTGTTCGCGAAATAATTCCTGAACAAACTCCATCTCCGGCCTACTTTGTCGTAAGTGATAACAAATTTTTTCTAGATGAAGCGCATAAAGATAAATCAATTATTGGTAGCGAAATTCTTAGTGCTGCGAAACATCATCTGCTTATTTCTTCAAGTGAATTACTCGAACGCCTTAAAATGACGAACTGTGATCCAAAACTTATAGAAAAAATTCGTTTTATTTCCGATAAAATCCAATCGGACGGAAATGTCGTAGGAATTGGCCTAGATAATTTCATGATTTCTCAAACACTTGACATCGCCAAAGAAGAGATTGGTGATTTTGACTATGCTCAAATACTTTCCCATACAAAACAGATCGATATGTATCTCGCACAGTTTTCTGAATGGAGAGAATTCATAAACAACGCCAACACAATAAATTTTACAGCCGAACTGGAGTTGGCTGTTAAAGTAACCATAGATAAAATTTTAAGTGAACAAAATAATCTGTCAATTAACGATAAGGTCCGCGAATATTTTGAATTCATTCGCCGACAAAGCGTTAGTAAATCGAGCAAATATTTAGTCGCATCATATAATAGTGTGATAAATTTTCTGATAGCCGGAGCCCGTGAGGCACTAAATCTCCTGGTAGATTCAACAAAAGAAGCTCGTAAAACAATAGTGAAAACTGGTGGCAACATAATCTACGCAAGCTTTATCTATCTATGTATTAGTGCCGCTGAGCCGTTAATGGGAATAAAAATCAAACCTAACGATCTTACATGGATCGAAAATGTTGTTTCTGTGTTGCGGCGTGAACTTGCCTCCATAAGCCAGAACCAAACCACGCGCTAACCCTGCTCCAGCTCGCTGTCCCAGTACAGGTAGTCGCGCCAGCTCTCGTGCAGGTGGTTGGGCGGGAAGGCGCGGCCATTCTCCTGGAGTTCCCAGGAGGTGGGCTGGCGCGGCTCGGTCAGCGGCATCATGTGGCAGTCGCGCGGCAGCTTGTCGGCCTTGCGCAGGTTGCAGGGGCCGCAGGCGGCGACCACGTTCTCCCACCCCGTGCGCCCGCCGCGGGAGCGGGGGATGACGTGGTCGAAGGTCAGCTCGTGCGTCGGGCGCGCGTCGCCGCAATACTGGCACTCGAAGCGGTCGCGCAGGAAGACGTTGAATCGCGTGAAGGCCGGCCGCCGCGCCGCCGGGATGTAGTCGCGCAGCGCGATCACCGAGGGCAGGCGCATGGCGAAGGAGGGCGAGCGCACCTCCGTCTCGTATTCCGACAGCACGGAGACGCGGTCCAGCACCACCGCCTTCACGGCATCCTGCCAGGCCCAGACGGAAAGCGGGTAATAGGAGAGCGGGCGGAAATCGGCGTTGAGCACCAGCGCCGGAAAGCCGCCGGGGCCCTGGATCTGCGGGATCAGACTGCCATCAGGCACATCACTCGCCTCCGCTCTGCGCGGCGGCCCGGGGTCCTTGCGCCCCGGATTCGGTCGGCCGCCACAAGATGTGGTCAACGCATGCCACCCATCCCACAACGCCGCAAGACGATTGCCAGCCGGCGGCGGGGCGGCCCGCGATTGTTTCACCGGACCGTCACGGGCATGGTGGCGCCAATGGAGGACGTCACGCGCTTCGCCCCCTCGCCCACGGGGCTGCTGCACCTGGGCCATGCCCGCGCGGCCCTTTTCGCCCGCGCGCTCGGCCGGCGCTGCCTGCTCAGGATCGAGGACATAGACGCCGCGCGCTGCCGCCCGGAATGTACGGCGGCGCTGCTGGAGGACCTGGCTTGGCTCGGCCTGGCCTTCGACGGCGCGGTGCGCGTGCAGTCGCGCCACTTCGCCGACTATGCTGCCGTGCTGGACGCGCTGCGCGGGCGCGGCCTGCTGTATCCCTGCTTCTGCACCCGCGCCGACATCGCCGCCGCCGCATCGGCGCAGCACGGGCCCTCGGGGCTGGTCTATCCCGGCACCTGCCGCGGCCGCGCCGATGCCGCGGCGCTGCTGGCCGGAGGCGCGCCGCACGCCTGGCGGCTGGACGTGGCGCGCGCGATGGCCGAGGCTGGCCCGCTGTCCTTCCACGAGCGCGGCGAGGGCCGCATCCCCTGCGACCCGGCCGCCCACGGCGACGTCGTGCTGGCACGCAAGGACGTGCCCGCTTCCTACCACCTCTGCGTGGCGCATGACGACGCGCTCCAGGGCGTCACCTGCGTCACCCGCGGCGCCGACCTGAAGGAGGCCACGGCCATCCATCGCCTGCTGCAAGCCCTCATGCGCTGGCCCGAGCCGCGCTACGCCCACCACCCCCTGCTGCTGGGCGCCGACGGCAGGCGCCTGGCCAAGCGCGACGGCGCGCCATCCCTGCGCGCCCTGCGCGAGGCGGGGCACGCGCCGGAAGCGGTGCGGGCCATGGCGGGCTGCGGCGCATGACGCAACGCACGACGGGCCTGCTGTTCCTGCTGCTCTGCGCCGTCGGCTGGGGCACCAACTGGCCGGTGGTGAAGCTGCTGCTGGCCGACATGCCGCCCATGGCCACCCGCGGCTATGCCGGGCTGCTGGCGGCCGGCGCCTTCATGCTGGGGGCCTGGGCGTTCAAGGTGCCGCTGGCCGTGCCGCGGCCGCTCTGGGGCCGGCTGGTGCTCTACGCACTGCTGAACGTGGGCGCGTGGATGACCTTCGTCACGCTGGCCCTGCTGTGGCTTTCCTCCTCCGAGGGGGTGATCCTGGGCTCGCTCACGCCGGTCATCGCCATGGCGCTGGCCTGGGCGATGCTGGGCGAGCGGCCCTCGGGCGGGAAGCTGCTGGGGCTGGTGCTGGCGGTGGGGTCCATCACCGTGCTCTTCGCCGGGCGCGGAGTGGCGGTGGGGGCGGGGATGCTGCCGGGGGCCGCGCTCATGCTGCTGGCCACCGGCCTCTTCGCCTTCGCCACGGTGCGCGCCAAGCGCAAGCCGCTGCCGCTGCACCCCGTCGCCGCGGCCGGCTGGCAGCTCGGCATCGGCATGGCGCCGCTGCTCCTGTGGTCGCTCGCCTTCGAGACGGTGGACTGGGCGAACCTGCCCGGGCGCGACTGGGCGCTGCTGGCCTGGATGGCGGCGGTGCCGCTGGGCCTGGCCTACATGGGCTGGTTCGGCGCGCTGCAGCGCCTGCCCGCCGGCACCGCCAGCATGGGCACGCTGCTGGTGCCGGTGATCGGCGTGCTGGGCGGCGTGGTGATGCTGGACGAGGCGGTGGGCTGGCGCGAGGCGGTGGCGCTGGCCGGCACCATCGCCGGGGTTGCGCTGGCCCTTCGGCCGGGGGAGACCGGGAAATGACCACCCTCCCCCTCATCCGCCTGCTGCCCGACCGCGACCGCCGCGTGAAGCACGGCCACCCCTGGGTCTTCTCCAACGAGGTCGTCATGGACGCCGCCGCCCGCGCCCTGCCGCCGGGCGGCGCGGTGCGGCTGGAGGGCGCGGACGGCGTGCGCCACGGCGCCTGGCACTTCAACCCGCACAGCCTGATCGCCGCGCGCATCCTGGACCGCCGGCGCGAGGAGGCGCCGGACGCTGCCTG
>JALHNW010000091.1 GCA_022843345.1 Rubritepida sp.
GCGCGGTCAGGCAGGTCGGCCACGCGGCCAGGCCCCTCGGCCAGCGCCGCCGCCAGCCGCGCGGGCAGGCGGGCGGCCAGCACCCCGCGCAGCTCTCCCTTCCCGGCGTTGCGCTTGGCGTCCAGCAGCCAGGCGCGCGCGTCCGTGCCCGGCAGCAGGTCCAGCGTCACGGCCTCGCCCGGCGCCCAGAAGGAGGAGGCCTGCAGGATCGCCGGCCCCGACAGGCCGCGATGGGTGAACAGCATCGCCTCGGCGAAGCGCGCCTTCCCGCAGGCCGCCGTCACGGGCAGCGACACACCGGCCAGCGGGCGCATCAGCGCCAGCGCATCGCCGCCGAAGGTCATCGGCACCAGGGCGGGGCGCTGCGGCACCAGCGGCAGGCCGAAGCGCCCCGCCACCTCGTGGGCGAAGGCGGTGGCGCCCATCTTGGGGATGGCCGGCCCGCCGGTGGCCAGCACCAGCGACTGGGCCGAAACCTCCCCGGCATCGGTGGCGATGCGGAAGCACTCGCCGCGCTCCACGGCGGTGATGCGGGTGCCGCAGCGGATCGTGGCGCCGGCGGCGGCGCATTCCTCCAGCAGCATGGCCACGATGTCGCGCGCCGAGCGGTCGCAGAACAGCTGGCCCAGCGTCTTCTCGTGCCAGGGGATGCGGTGGCGCTCCACCATCTCCAGGAAGTCGGCCGGCGTGTAGCGGGCCAGCGCCGAGCGCGCAAAATGCCCGTTGTCCGACAGGTAGCGGTCGGCCCGCGCGCCATCCAGGTTGGTGAAGTTGCAGCGCCCGCCGCCGCTGATGAGGATCTTGCGCCCTGGCTCGGGCGCATGGTCCAGGACCAGCACGCGCCGGCCGCGCCGTCCGGCGGCGATGGCGGCCATCAGCCCCGCCGCCCCCGCGCCCAGAACGCAGACGTCGGCCGTGTTCACGCCAGCACGGCCCAGCCCTCGCCGTAGCCGGCGAGCAGCGCGTCGGGCGCCTCGGGCTTGAAGGCGGCGTAGATGCCGCGCGCGGGGCCGTTGATCGGATGCGCGCGGTAGCGGATGCGGGTGAAGCCGGCCTGGAGCAGCAGCGCCGTCATCAGCGGCGGGTTCGGCCCCCACCAGTTGGTCGCATCGCCCGCCAGCTCGGCCCAGGGGTAGAAGACCATCGCCGGGCGCACCTCCTCCAGCGCGTCCTGGTGCGTCTCGACGATGCAGGCGTGGCGGGCCAGCCGGCCCAGCGCGTCCATCACCGGGACCGGGTTCCGCAGGTGGTAGAAGACGCCGAGGAACAGCACCAGGTCGAAGGGCTCCAGCTCGGCCGGCAGGTCCATCGGGTCCAGCCGCCGCGCCTCGGGCGCCACGCCGGCGGCGGCGCAGGCGAGGTCGAAGGTCTCGCGCCCGCGGAAATGCGGGTGGTCCCAGGTGTAGCTGTCGGTGGCCAGCACGCGCGCCGCCCCGCGCCGCAGGGCGGCGATGGTGAAGCCGCCGTTCCACGCCCCGATGTCGAGCACCGACATGCCGGCCAGCGGCAGCGGGCCGAGGAACAGCTCCTCCTCCACCGCCATGATCTCGGGCGTCTTGCGCCCGGGGGTCACGACGCCCGGCCGCAGCTCGATCGTGTGGAACCAGAGGTGGCCGGCGATCGCGGCGCGCAGGGCATCGTCATCCATGGCGCGCGGTATAGACCGGATGGCGCGTGCGGCGCAGCATGGCACCCATGCATGTCCTCATCCTGGGCGCCGGCGTGGTCGGCCTGGCCACCGCGCACGTCCTGGCGGCCGAGGGCCACCGCGTCACCGTGCTGGACGCCGAGCGCGCGCCGGGCCGCGGCGCCTCCTTCGCCAACGGGGGCCAGCTTTCCTACTCCTACGTCGCGCCCTTCGCCGGGCCGGGCGTCATCGGCAAGGTGCCGGGCTGGCTGCTGGACCCCGACGGCCCGCTGCGCTTCCGCCCGCAATTCGACCCACACCAGTGGAAGTGGCTGCTGGCCTTCCTGCGCGCCTGCAACGCCGGCCAGGCCGCGCGCACCACCGCCGCGTTGCTGGCCCTGGCCGCCCTGTCGCGCACGCTGACGCGCGAGGTGGTGGCCCTGCCCGACATGGCCTTCGACTTCGCGCCCTCCGGCAAGCTGGTGCTCCAGCCCGATGCCGCCGCCATGGCAGGCGCCGTGCGCCAGATGGAGTTGCAGGCGAAGCTGGGCAGCGAGCAGCGCGCCCTGTCGCGCGAGGAATGCGTGGCGGCCGAGCCCAGCCTGCGCCACCTGGCCCACCGCATCGAAGGCGGCATCCTGACGCCGAGCGAGGAGGCGGGCGACGCGCGGCTGTTCTGCGAGGCGCTGGCCCTGCGGCTGGCCCGCGGCAACCAGGCGGTGTCCTTCCGCATGGGGCTGCGCGCCCGCCAGCTGGTGCGCGCCGAAGGCCGCATCCGCGCCGTCGTCACCGACGAGGGCGTGATCGAGGCGGACCAGTTCGTGCTCGCGCTCGGCAACGGCGCGCGGGCGCTGACGGTTCCCCTCGGCCTCGACCTGCCGATCTACCCGCTGAAGGGCTATTCCCTGACGCTGGACGTGGCGGACGAGGCGGAGGCGCCGCGCATCTCCATCACCGATTCGGCGGCGAAGGTCGTCTATGCCCGCCTCGGCCGGCGGCTGCGCGTGGCGGGCATGGCCGACGTGGTGGGCGACGATGCGCGCATCGAGGAGAAGCGGCTGGACACCCTCATCCGCCAGGCCCGCGCCGCCTTCCCGAAGGCGAGCGACTGGCGCGAGATCCGCCCCTGGGCCGGGCTGCGGCCGGCCACCCCCACCGGACTGCCGCTGCTGGGCGCGGCGCGCGCGGCGCCGAACCTGTGGCTGAACCTCGGCCAGGGCTCGCTCGGCTTCACGCTGGCCATGGGGAGTGCCGCGATGGTGGCGGCGATGATCGAGGGCCGCGCCACGCCGATCCCCGCGGAACCCTTCGCGCCGGGTTGACCCCCTGGCACGGTCCTGCCATGCACCCCCCGCCCCCGCCTTCGGCGGTGGCTCCGACCGGGGGTGTCCGGTTCCCAACCCACAGCGACAAGAGGCCGAACCAAGCCATGCGCGACACGGGCGAGTACCTGTTCACCTCGGAGAGCGTCTCCGAAGGCCATCCCGACAAGGTGGCCGACCGCATCTCCGACACGGTGCTGGACACCTTCCTGGAAGCCGACCCGTATGCCCGCGTGGCCTGCGAGACGCTGGTCACCACCAACCGCATCGTCATCGCCGGCGAGACGCGCGGCCCCGCCTCCATCACGCCCGAGCTGCTGATGCACAAGGCGCGGCTGGCAGTGCAGGACATCGGCTACGAGCAGGAGGGCTTCGACTGGCGCCACGCGCAGGTCGAGTGCCACCTGCACGCCCAGTCGGCGCACATCGCCCAGGGCGTGGACGCGGCCGGCAACAAGGACGAGGGCGCCGGCGACCAGGGCATCATGTTCGGCTACGCCTGCACCGAGACGCCGGACCTCATGCCCGCGCCGCTCTACTACGCGCACCTGATCCTGCGCCGCATCAGCGAGATGCGCCGCGCCAGCGACCTGGCCGTGCGCGGGCTGCTGCCCGACGCCAAGTCCCAGGTCACGCTGCGCTACGTGGACGGCAAGCCGGTCGGCGCCACCTCCATCGTGCTGTCGACGCAGCACGAGGAAGGCATGGAGCAGGCCGAGATCCTGCGCATGGTCCGCCCGATCATCGAGAGCAGCCTGCCCGCCGGCTGGATGTGCCCGGACAACGAGCTGTACGTGAACCCCACGGGCACCTTCGTGATCGGCGGCCCGGACGGCGATTGCGGCCTGACGGGGCGCAAGATCATCGTGGACACCTACGGCGGCGCGGCCCCGCACGGCGGCGGCGCGTTCAGCGGCAAGGACCCGACGAAGGTGGACCGCTCGGCCGCCTACGCCGCGCGCTACGTGGCCAAGAACGTGGTCGCCGCCGGCCTCGCCGAGAAGTGCACCATCCAGGTCTCCTACGCCATCGGCGTGAGCAAGCCGCTGTCGGTCTACTTCGACCTGCACGGCACCGGGCGCGACGTGGACGAGGCGAAGCTGGCGACCGTGGTGGACGGCCTCGTGAACCTTTCCCCCCGCGGCATCCGCGAGCACCTGCACCTGAACCGCCCGATCTACGTGCCCACCTCCGCCTACGGCCATTTCGGCCGCACGCCGGATGCGGAGAAGGGCACCTTCACCTGGGAGAAGACCGACCTGGTGGACGAGCTGAAGCGCGCCTTCGGGCGCTGACGGACGCATAATAGGCACCCGCAGGTTTTTTCCTTGCGGGCGCCCTTTCCCCAGTGTCAGCCTTCCGCCCGCGCAGCGGCGCGGGAGGCGTGGCATGAGTGGGGGCATCACGGGCGCGATTGGCTTTCCAGGGCCGCCGGGCAGCCTGATCTACACCGTCACGCTGCGCTCCGAATGGCGCAACGCGACCTATACGGGCCAGGTCGCTGTCGAGGCCTCGCAGGCCGTGGCCGGCGCGCAGGTGCCGCTGGCCGGCACGCTGGGCATCCGCACCGTGTACTGGACCTTCGCCGTCATGGGGAAGAAGCTGCCGGACAGCCTGTCCACCGGGGCCACGGGCGGCATCCTCTTCGGGCCGGGCCGGCAGCTGCTGTGGCTCTGCGCCGACCCGGCGAACCCTGCGGCAGGCGCGATGGCGCGCTTCGGCTTCGCCCTGTCCGACGGCAATTACGGCCTGTCCCTCTGCTATTCCGGCGACCCCTCCACACCGCCGGAGGGGCTGGGCTGGAGCCTGTCCGGCCCCGAAGGCGGGCTGGACCAGGGCGAGGACGTGGCCATCACCGGGCCCGGCTCGTGAGCGGGCGCCGCCCGGGCGGGCTGCCGGCCGGCTCGCTGCTCTACTTCGTCGAGCTGCACGGGCTGGCGGGCACCGGTTCGGGCTGGTTCACGGTGCCTGCGGCGGCCTTCCCGGGCGGCGCGGCCGGGGTGGCGGTGTTCTGGCGCGGCGCCTCCTCGCCGAACGCGGCCACCGACTTCTTCATGGATGTCGGCGGGCAGCGCCTCACCCTGGCCGCCATGGGCGGCGCCACCGGCGGCATCGCCTTCGCCCCCGACCGCAGCGTGGCGTGGATCTGCAACACCCCGGCCACGCCGCCCGGCGGGACCGATATGGGCGGGCCCTGCCTGCTGGACTTCGTTGCCGGCGGGCAGGCCTGCACCCTGTCCCTGTTCTACGGCGCCGCCCCGTCCTCCCCCGCCCAGCCGCTGGGCTGGAGCCTCGCCATCGCCGGGCTGACGCGGGTCGCCGGGCTGGACGTCACCGTCACCGGCCCGTCCTGACACGAACGCCACGGAGCACCGCCATGTCCGCCTCCTCCCCCGCGCAGCCCTCCATCCTCGGCGCCAGCCCTCCCTCGCTCTACCGCGCCTACGCCTCCGCGCTGTGGAAGACGCAGAAGTTCTTCGGCGCCTGGCCGCCGGTGATGACGGACATCGCGCTGGGAAGCTACGGCTCGCTTTCCTCCTCCGGCGGCTTCACCAAGCTCGGCGACATCACGGTGCTGGCCGGCATCGTCCTGCCGCCGGCCCAGCCGCCCAGCCAGCAGCTCGGCTTCTGCCTGTCCAGCGACTCCGTCAGCTCCAGCGCCTTTTCCGTTACCGCGGGGGTGGAGGCGCCGGTTCCGGATGTGGGCGTGGTGACCGGCGACGCCGTCCTCAAGTACACCACCACCACGAACGTCGCCTGCACGGTGGCGGTGAACGCGCTCGCCACCACCGACATCAGCGACAGCGTGGAAGATTGGCTGCGCGAGGAGGTGTGGCCGGCGCTGTCGCAGCTCAGCAAGGGCTCCTGGAACGACGACTGGCGGCTGGTGTGCAGCATCTACACCACGGACGGCTACGCGCTGGCCGGCGGCGCCGGCAGCGGCACCGCCTTCAACTTCGGCGCGACGGGCACGGTGCTGGGCGACATGCTCGACGGCAAGCTGACGACGAGCATCGACATCACGCAGGTCCGCAACGTCTCGCTCAGCGAATGCGCGGTGAACCTCACCGCGCCCGCGCTCATCGGCTGCCAGCTCTGGCACTTCAGCAAGGGGCAGCCGCAGCTCGACAGCTTTTCCTGACTGGACGCGGGGGCGGGACTGGGGGAGATGTGCGCCACCCCATTTCCCGGAAGCCCCTTCCATGGACATCGAGCCCGGCATGCCCGAAGGCGTGCCGCACCGCCTCTACGGCCGCCGGCGCGGCCACCCGCTGCGCCCGCGGCAGGAAACCCTGCTGGCGCAGACCCTGCCGCGCCTGCGCTTCGACCCCGCGGCACGCCCCCTCCCCTCGCCGCTCTGGCTGGAGGTCGGCTTCGGCGGGGGCGAGCACGCGCTGGCCCAGCACGCCGCCCATCCGGAGGTGACCTACCTCGCCTCCGAGGTGTTCGAGAACGGGCTGTGCTCCCTGCTCACCCGCCTGGTGCCCGAGGGCGGCGAGGCCGACGCCCCCCTGCCGCCCCGCCTGCACGTCTGGCCGCATGACGCGCGCGAGCTCCTCGCCGCCCTGCCCGATGGCAGCCTGGACCGCCTGTTCCTGATGTTCCCCGACCCCTGGCCCAAATCCCGCCACGCCAAGCGCCGCTTCGTCCACCCGGCGATGCTGCCCGTCGTGGCCCGCGTGCTGCGGCCGGGCGCCCTGTGGCGCATCGCCTCCGACGACCCCACCTACCAGGACTGGGTGCGGGAGGTCTTCGCCGACCAGGCGCTGTTCATCCAGCAGTCGCTGGTGGCGCTGCGCCCCCATGGCTGGCCGCCGACGCGCTACGAGGCGAAGGCCCTGCGCGAGGGCCGCACGCCCTTCTACTGGGAGTTCAGGCGGTCCGGGGCATGACCCGCGGGCGCGGACCACGCCCCGTCCATCGCTGAGGGGACGATTCACCGCCCCGGCGGGTTCGCCCGGGCGGATCGTGCCCTACCCCGGCTTCCCATCCGCCCGCGGCCCCAGCAGCATCGGCCCGTACACCCACAGGAACAGCGCGAAGGCGCCGGCCCAGCAGGCGCCCGCCAGCACCAGCGGCGCCAGCCCGGGCGCCAGCGCCGGCCCGAAGGC
>JALHNW010000092.1 GCA_022843345.1 Rubritepida sp.
CACCCGCAACGGCCGCCGCGCCTGTGGGCCGGCCCAGGCGCAGGCGCGCAACGTCTCCTTCCGCTGGGGCGGCGACCTCGGCCCGCCGACCCTGGCGCAGAGCACCTGCCCGGACGGCACCATCGCCACCACGGCCATCGGCCACAGCAACGTCACGCGCTGCGTGCCTCTCTAGCACCGAACGGCCATCGGCCGTTCGGTGCTAGAGAGGCAGAGCTTTATTGCGCCCTCAAACGCCGGGCGGCCGCATCCGCGGCCTTGGCTTCGCCGCGCCGCTGATGCGCTGGCGGGACGGGCTCGTGGGCGGCGGGCCGCGCCTTGCGCGGCCAGGCGTCGGGCAGGGCGCCTTCGGGCGCCCTTTTTCGTTTCGGCCGCCCGCCTTGCCGGATGGCTCCCCAACGGGTAGGCATCGCGGCGCATCTGGCACAGCAGCACCCAAGGACGCGCAATGGCCCGCAAGAAGATCGCCCTCATCGGCGCCGGCAACATCGGCGGCACCCTCGCCCACCTGATCGGCCTGAAGGAGCTGGGCGACGTCGTGATGTTCGACGTCTTCGGCGGCGTGGCCGCGGGCAAGGCGCTCGACATCATGCAGTCCGGCCCCGTGGACGGCTTCGACTGCGCCATGGCCGGCGGCAGCGACTACAGCGCCATCGCCGGCGCGGACGTCATCATCGTCACCGCTGGCTTCCCGCGCATGCCGGGCATGAGCCGCGACGACCTGCTGACGAAGAACGCCGGCGTGATGGGCCAGGTGGCCGAGGGCATCAAGCAATACGCGCCCGGCGCCTTCGTCATCTGCATCACCAACCCGCTGGACGTGATGGTCTGGGCGCTCCAGCAGAAGTCCGGCCTGCCGCCGCACATGGTGGTGGGCATGGCCGGCGTGCTGGACAGCGCGCGCTTCCGCCTGTTCCTGGCCCAGGAGTTCAACGTCTCGGTCGAGGACGTGACCGCCTTCGTGCTGGGCGGCCACGGCGACACGATGGTGCCGCTGACGCGCTACAGCACCGTCGCCGGCATCCCGGTGCCCGACCTGGTGAAGATGGGCTGGACGACGCAGGAGAAGATCGACGCCATCGTCCACCGCACCGCCAATGGCGGCGGCGAGATCGTGAAGCTGCTCGAGCGCGGCTCCGCCTTCTACGCGCCGGCCGCCAGCGCCGTGCAGATGGCCGAGGCCTTCCTGAAGGACAAGAAGCGCGTGCTGCCCTGCGCCGTCATGCTGAACGGCGAGTACGGGCTGAGCGACTTCTACGTGGGCGTGCCCGTGGTGATCGGCGCCGGCGGCGTGGAGCGCATCGTCGAGGTGGAGTTCCTGCCGGAGGAGAAGGCCGCCTTCGACAAGTCCTGCGACGCGGTGAAGAAGCTGGTCGAGGACTTCAAGGCGCTCGGCGTCTGATCCGCATCCGGGCCGGGGCACCACCCCGGCCCTTTCTGTATCCGAGGAAGGCACCAACCGGATGAACATCCACGAATACCAGGGCAAGGAGCTGCTGCGCCGCTACGGCGTGGCCGTGCTCGAAGGCCACGTCGCCTGGAACGCCGAGGAGGCCGAGGCCGCGGCGCGCAAGCTGCCCGGCCCGGTCTACGTCGTGAAGTCGCAGATCCACGCGGGCGGCCGCGGCGCCGGCCGCTTCGCCAACGACCCGAACGGCAAGGGCGGCGTGCGCCTGGCGAAGTCCCCGGAGGAGGCGAAGGCCGCCGCCGCGGCGATGATCGGCCAGGTGCTGGTGACCAAGCAGACCGGCCCCGAGGGCAAGCTCGTCTCGCGCGTCTATGTCGAGGCCGGCTGCGACATCAAGCGCGAGCTGTACCTCTCCCTGCTGCTGGACCGGGAGACCTCGCGCATCGTCATCATGGCGAGCACCGAGGGCGGCATGGAGATCGAGGAGGTCGCCGAGCACCAGCCGGAGAAGATCCTCAAGGTCCACGTGGACCCGGCGACGGGCATCAGCGGCTGGCACGGCCGCAAGCTGGCCTTCGCGCTGGGGCTGGAGGGCAAGCAGGTCGCCCACTTCACGAAGTTCGTGGAGCAGATGTACCGCGCCTATGTCGAGCTGGACTGCGCGATCGTCGAGATCAACCCGCTGGTGGTGACGGGTGCGGGCGAGATCGTGGCGCTCGACGCCAAGGTGAGCTTCGACGACAACGCGCTGTACCGCCACAAGGACATCGAGGCGCTGCGCGACGACAGCGAGATGGACCCCAAGGAGCTGGACGCCACCAACCACGAGCTGAACTACGTGGCGCTGGACGGCGAGATCGGCTGCATGGTGAACGGCGCGGGCCTGGCGATGGCCACGATGGACATCATCAAGCTCTACGGTTCCTCCCCGGCGAACTTCCTCGACGTGGGCGGCACGGCGGATGCGGCGCGCGTCACCGAGGCGTTCCGCATCATCACGAGCGACGCCAACGTGAAGGCCATCCTGGTCAACATCTTCGGCGGCATCGCCAAGTGCGACATGATCGCCACCGGCATCGTGCAGGCGAGCAAGAACCTGAACCTGCAGGTGCCGCTGGTGGTGCGCCTGGAGGGCACGAACGTCGAGCTCGGCAAGAAGATCCTGGCGGAATCCGGCCTGACGATCATCGCCGCCGACAACCTCGCCGACGCGGCGCAGAAGGCCGTCGCGGCCGTCAAGGGAGCCTGAGCCATGGCCATCCTCGTCGACAAGAACACCAAGGTGATGACCCAGGGCTTCACCGGCGCCCAGGGCACCTTCCACGCCTCCCAGGGCATCGCCTACGGCTCCCACTACGTGGGCGGCGTGACGCCGGGCAAGGGCGGCACGACGCACCCGACGCTGAACCTGCCGGTGTTCAACACGGTGGCCGAATGCCGCGCCGCCACGGGGGCCGATGCGTCCGTGATCTACGTCCCCGCGGCCTTCGCGGCGGATTCGATCATGGAGGCGATCGACGCCGGGGTGCCGCTGATCATCTGCATCACCGAGGGCATCCCGGTGCTGGACATGGTGAAGGTGAAGCGCGCCCTGCAGGGGTCCAGCTCCATCCTTGTCGGCCCGAACTGCCCTGGCGTCATCACCCCCGATGCCTGCAAGATCGGCATCATGCCCGGCCACATCCACCGCCGCGGCTCGGTCGGCATCGTGTCGCGCTCCGGCACGCTGACCTACGAGGCGGTGGCGCAGACCACGGCGGCCGGCCTCGGCCAGTCCTCCTGCGTCGGCATCGGCGGCGACCCGGTGAAGGGCATGGACTTCATTGACGTGCTGGATCTGTTCCTCCAGGACGACGAGACGAAGTCCATCATCATGATCGGCGAGATCGGCGGGCAGTCCGAGATCCTCGCGGCCGAATACCTGGCGCGCGAGAATTTCGGCCCCGGCAAGCCGAACAAGCCGGTGGTGGGCTTCATCGCCGGCGCCACCGCCCCGCCGGGGCGGCGCATGGGCCATGCCGGCGCCGTGATCAGCGGCGGCAAGGACACGGCCGAGGCGAAGATGGAGGCGATGCGCGCGGCCGGCATCCATGTGGCCGACACCCCGGCCAGCCTCGGCTCGACGATGGTGAAGGCGCTGGGGGGCTAAGGCCGCCCGCGCGCGGCGTGACGGAGGGCGGGGGCACCACCCCCGCCTTCTTCATGTCAGGGCCGCCGCAGCCGCGCGATCTCCTCCAGCATCTCCGCCCGCACCACCTCATGCGGCACGTCGGGCTCGTCGCTCTCCCGCGCCTCCTTCACCGCCGCCTCCAGCAGCGGGCGCTCGGCCTCGTCCAGGTCATAGGGGGGCGGGTTGGTATCGGGCATGGCGCCATCCTAACGCCGGACCCGCCCTGCGGTCATGGCCCATTTTCCCCCAGGGGGCTGCCGCGGCAGCCGCAAGGGCGCTATGTAGGCCGCGCCCGCCCCGGCGACCGCCAGGTGCGGCCCCCGTTGCGTGGAAAGAAGGACCGGCCGCCGAAACGCGGGCCGGGAGGAACGAATGGCCGGAGTGGACATCCTCGCGAGTGCGATGAACGGCGCGAACGCCGCCTTCCTCGCCGACCTCTACGCCCGCTGGGTCGAGAACCCGGCCAGCGTGGACCCTTCCTTCGCCGAGCTCTTCGCCACGCTGAACGACGACGCCCGCGCCGTGCTGACGGACGCGATGGGCGCCTCCTGGGCCCCGCGCCCGCGCGGCGGCTTCGCCCCCGCCGAGGACGCCAAGCCCGCCCCGAAGAAGGGCGAGGCCCGCGCCACCGACCCCGAGGCGGTCCGCAAGGCCGCGCTGGACTCCATCCGCGCGCTGATGCTCATCCGCTCCTACCGCGTGCGCGGCCACCTGGAGGCGCGGCTGGACCCGCTCGGCCTCCAGGTCCCGCCGGCCCATCCGGAGCTGTCGCCCGCCTTCTGGGGCTTCGAGGAGGCGGACCTCGACCGCCGCATCTTCATCGACAACGTGCTGGGCCTGGAGACGGCCACGGTGCGCGAGATCGTGGGCCGGCTGCGCGCCACCTATTGCGGGCCGATCGGCGTCGAGTTCATGCACATCCAGGACCCCGCCCAGAAGTCCTGGATCCAGCAGCGCGTCGAGGGCGCGCCCTGGACGACGGCCTTCGACGCCGCCGCCAAGCGCCAGATCCTCCAGGAGCTGACGGAGGCGGAAAGCTGGGAAAGCTTTTGCGCGAAGAAGTACGTCGGCACCAAGCGCTTCGGGCTGGAAGGCGGCGAAAGCACCATCCCCGCCGTGCAGGCCGTGATCGAGGCCGCGGCGCGCGGCGGCTGCAACGAGATCGCCATCGGCATGGCCCATCGCGGCCGGCTGAACATGCTCGTGAACGTGGTGAAGAAGCCCTACGTGCAGGTCTTCGCCGAGTTCCGCGGCACCTCCTTCAAGCCCGACGACGTGCAGGGCTCGGGCGACGTGAAGTACCACCTGGGCACCTCCACCGACATCGAGGTGGCGGGGCGCCAGGTCCACCTCTCGCTCCAGCCCAACCCCTCGCACCTGGAGGCGGTGGACCCGGTGGTGGCCGGCAAGGTCCGCGCGCGCCAGGACAAGGCAGGCGACACCACCGCGCGCCGCTCCGTCATGGGCATCCTGCTGCATGGCGACGCCGCCTTCGCCGGCCAGGGCGTGGTGTACGAGACGATGGCGATGAGCCAGCTCGTCGGCTACCGCACGGGCGGGACGGTGCACATCGTCACCAACAACCAGATCGGCTTCACCACGGTGCCGGCCCACGCCTACAGCGGGCTGTACTGCACCGACATCGCCAAGGCGGTGCAGGCCCCGATCATCCACGTCAACGGCGACGACCCCGAGGCGGTGGTGTGGTGCGCCCGCCTGGTGGCCGAGTTCCGCATGGCCTTCGGCGCCGACATCGTGCTCGACATCGTCTGCTACCGCCGCCACGGCCACAACGAGAGCGACGAGCCGGCCTTCACGCAGCCCACCATGTACAGCCGCATCCGGCAGATGAAGACCACGCGCACCCTTTATGCCGAGCGCCTGGCCGCCGAGGGCAGCATCCCGGCGGATGAGGCGCAATCCATCCAGGAGCGCTTCAACGCGGTGCTGGAGGAGGCCTTCCAGGCGGCCAACGCCTTCAAGCCCAACAAGGCGGACTGGCTGGAAGGCCACTGGTCCGGCCTGCAGGCCAAGACGGACGAGGGCGAGCTGGACCACGCCACCGCCGTGGATATGGACACGCTGCGCGAGGTGGGCACGGCCATCAGCCGCGTGCCCGGCGATTTCGGCGTGAACCCCAAGATCGCCCGCCAGATGGAGGCCAAGAAGCAGGCCATCGAGACGGGCGAGGGCATCGACTGGGCGACCGGCGAGGCGCTGGCCTTCGGCACGCTGCTGCTGGAAGGCCACCGCGTCCGCCTGTCGGGCGAGGACGTGCAGCGCGGCACCTTCTCCCACCGCCACGCCGTGCTGGTGGACCAGGCGAGCCAGGCCGAGTTCACGCCGCTGAACCACATCCGCGAGGGACAGCCGGCGAAGTTCGAGGCCTTTAACTCCCTGCTGTCCGAGTTCGGCGTGCTGGGCTTCGACTACGGCTACTCGCTGGCCGACCCTTCGACGCTGGTGCTGTGGGAAGGCCAGTTCGGAGACTTCGCCAACGGCGCGCAGGTGATCATCGACCAGTTCATCGCCTCGGCCGAGACCAAGTGGCTGCGCATGTCGGGCCTCGTCATGCTGCTGCCGCACGGCTTCGAGGGGCAGGGGCCGGAGCACTCGTCGGCGCGGCTGGAGCGCTACCTGCAACTGTGTGCCGAGCGCAACATGCGGGTGTGCAACTTCACCACGCCGGCCAACTACTTCCACGCGCTGCGCCGGCAGCTCAAGGCCAACTACCGCAAGCCGCTCATCGTGATGACGCCCAAGTCGCTGCTGCGGCACAAGCTGGCCGTCTCGCCGCTCGCCGAGTTCGGGCCGGGCAGCGCCTTCCGCCACGTCATCCCCGAGGTGGACACGCTGGTGGCGGACGCGCAGGTGAAGCGGGTCGTGCTGTGCTCGGGCAAGGTCTATTACGACCTGCTGGCCGAGCGGCGCGAGAAGGGCGTGGACGACGTGGCGATCGTGCGGATGGAACAGCTCTATCCCTTCCCCGCGAAGTCCCTGCCGCCCGTGCTGGCGCGCTACCCGAACGCCGAGGTGGTGTGGTGCCAGGAGGAGCCGGAGAACATGGGCGCCTGGACCTTCGTGGACCGCCGCATCGAGAAGGTGCTGCGCGCCCTGGGCGGCAAGGCGCAGCGCCCCGTCTATGTCGGGCGCGAGGAGGCGGCGAGCCCCGCCACCGGCTCCGCCAAGGTGCATGCGGCCGAGCAGGACGCGCTGGTGAAGCAGGCCCTGGGCCTCTGACGAGACATTCGAGGAAGACGAGACGACATGGCGACCGAAATCCTGGTGCCCACCCTGGGCGAGAGCGTCAGCAGCGCCACCGTGGCCCGCTGGCTGAAGAAGCCTGGCGAGGCGGTGAAGGCCGATGAGCCGCTGGTGGAGCTGGAAACCGACAAGGTCACGGTCGAGGTCAACGCCCCCACCGCCGGCGTGATCGAGGCGATCGCCGTGCAGGAAGGCGGCGAGGTCGAGCCCGGC
>JALHNW010000093.1 GCA_022843345.1 Rubritepida sp.
GCGCCGTGCCCCCCGCCACGCTGCGCGCGATGCTGCCGCCCCAGGTCTTCGCCCAGCTGGTGGACCGCGCGGTGACCGACCGCGTGATGACCGCCGCCGCCCGCCGCGCCGGCCTCGAGCGCGACGCCGACCTGCGCCGCCGCGTTTCCGCCTTCGAGGAGACGGAGCTGCGCGACGCCCTGCTGCGCCAGGAAGTCCTGCCCAGGCTCACCGACGAGGCGCTCCGCGCCCGCTACGACCGCGAGCGCGCCACCCGCCCGGCCGAGGAGGAGGTGCGCGCCCGCCACATCCTGCTGCGCGAGGAGGCGGAGGCCCGCGCGGTGATCGCCGAGATCGGGCGCGGCGCCGCCTTCGACGACGTGGCCCGCCGCCGCTCCACCGACCCCGCCGGCCGCACCAATGGCGGCGACCTGGGCTTCTTCCGCCGCGGCGACATGGTGCCCGACTTCGCCAACGCCGCATTCGCGCTCAACGCCGGGCAGACGACGCCCAACCCGGTCCGCACCCAGTTCGGCTGGCACGTCATCCGCGTGGAGGAGAAGCGCACCGGCCAGGGCCCCGGCTTCGACGAGAGCAAGGAGGCGCTGCGCCAGGCGATGATCGAGGAGGAGGTGCAGGCGGTGATCGCCCGCCTGCGCGCCGCCGCCCGCGTCGAGCTGGTGGACGCCCCCGCGCCTGTCCCCACCCCTGGCCCCGCCGGCGTGCAGGCCGACCCGCCGGCCAGCCCCGCCCAGGGGGGGCGCCGCTGATGCGGGTCCTCGCCATCTGCGGCTCGCTGCGCGCGGGTTCGCTGAACCGCAAGCTGCTGGACGCCGCCATCGCCATGCTGCCCGCCGGCCTGGAGGCCGAGGTGGCCGAGTGGCGCGACGTGCCGGTGTACGACGAGGACCTGGAGGCGCAGGGGATGCCCGCGCCGGTGGCCGCGCTGCGAGCGCGCGCCATGGCCGCGCAGGGCTTCCTCATCGCCACGCCGGAATACAACTGGTCAATCCCCGGCGGGCTGAAGAACGCCATCGACTGGCTGTCGCGCAAGCCGGACGGCACGCAGCCCTTCGCGGGCAAGCCGGTGGCGCTGATGGGCGCAACCCCCGGCCCGGGCGGGACGACCCACGCGCAGTCCCACCTCCGCCAGGTGCTCTACCTGCTGGGCGCGCAGGTGCTGCCGCCGCCCGGCGTGTTCGTGCAGCAGGCCGCCTCGCGCTTCGACGATGCGGGCGCGATCACCGACGAGGCGACGCGCAAGGCCGTCGCCGCCCTCGCCGCCGCGATCGGCAAGGCCGTGGCCTGATGGCCTACCCGCCTTCCCCCCTCGCCCTCCCGCTGCCGGAGATGCCGGCCATCGCGGGCGTGGAGATCGCCTCCGTCGCCGCCGGCATCCGCTACAAGGGGCGGGAGGACATGACGGTGTTCCGCTTCGCCCCGGGCACGGCGGTGGCCGGCGTCTTCACGCGCAACAAGTGCCCCGGCGCCCCGGTGGACTGGTGCCGCGCAGCACTTGCCAACGGCAAGGCGCGCGCCCTGGTGGTGAACGCCGGCAACAGCAACGTCTTCACCGGCCGCGCGGGGCGCGAGACCTGCGAGCGCACGGCGAAGGACGCCGCCGCCCTCATCGGCTGCAAGCCGCGCGAGGTCTTCATCGCCTCCACCGGCGTGATCGGCGAGCGCCTGCCGACCGACACCCTGCTGGCCGCCCTCCCGCGCGCCGTGGAATCCCTGGCCGCCGATGCCTGGCCCGCCGCGGCGCGGGCCATCATGACCACCGACACCTTCCCCAAGGGCGCCACCCGCACGGCGCGCATCGGGGATTCCACCGTCACCCTCTGCGGCATCGCCAAGGGCAGCGGCATGATCGCGCCCGACATGGCGACCATGCTCTCCTTCATCGCCACCGACGCAAAGATCCCCGCCCCCGTCCTGCAAGGGCTGCTGAAGAAGGGGTGCGACGCGTCCTTCAACTGCGTCACGGTGGACAGCGACACCTCCACCTCCGACACCGTGCTCCTCTTCGCCACCGGCCAGGCCAGGCACCCGCGCGTGCCGGCCGAGGGCGCGGCGACCATGCTGAAGGACTTCCGCCGGGCGCTGGGCGAGGTGCTGCACGACCTCGCCCTGATGGTGGCGCGCGACGGCGAGGGGGCGCAGAAGCTCATCACGGTCAACGTCACCGGCGCGGTGAGCGCGCGCTCGGCGCACCGCATCGCCATGTGCATCGCCAATTCCCCCCTGGTGAAGACCGCCATCGCGGGCGAGGACGCGAACTGGGGCCGCATCGTCATGGCCGTCGGCAAGGCGGGCGAGCCGGCGGACCGCGACCTGCTGTCGGTGGCCGTCGGCGGCACCTGGATGGCGCGCGAGGGCGGGGTCATCCCCGGCTACGACGAGACGCCGGTGGTAGCCCACATGAAGGGGCGCGAGGTGGAGATAACCGTGGACATCGGCCTCGGCCGCGGCCGGGCCACTGTCTGGACCTGCGACCTGACGCATGGATACATCGACATCAATGGCAGCTACCGGAGCTGAGCTGGAGCTCCGCACCGAACGCCTCGTCCTGCGCCCCCTGCGGCAGGCCGACGCGGCGGCGGTGACGCGCCTGGTCAACGACTACTCCGTCGCCGGCAACCTGGCCCGCGTGCCCTTCCCCTACCGCGAGGAGCTGGCCGGGGAGTGGATCGCCGCCACCCACCGCCAGCACGCGGCGGGCGATGCCTGGCACCTCGCCATCACGCTCGACGACGCGCTGGTCGGCTGCGTCGGCCTGTCGCGCAAGGCGGGTGCCGCGCCCGAGATCGGCTACTGGGTCGGCCGCCGCTTCTGGGGCCAGGGCCTGGCGCGCGAGGCGGCGGGCGCCCTGCTGGACTGGGCGGCGCGCGAGCACGGCATCACGGAGGTCCGCGCCTCCGCCCTGCTGGACAACCACGCCTCGCAGAAGGTGCTGCGCGCGCTGGGCTTCGCGGAGGCGGGCGACGGGCAGGAGCCGTTCCTGTCGCGCAACCGCGCCATGCCGGTGCGCTACTTCCAGCGCAGCGTAGCGCCGCCGGCGGCCGCCCGCCCGATCCTGCTCGTCGCCGCCTGCGCGCTGGTGGACCACGAGGGCCGCGTGCTGCTGGCCCAACGCCCCGCCGGCAAGCCGATGGCCGGGCTGTGGGAGTTCCCCGGCGGCAAGCTGCACGAGGGCGAGACGCCCGAGGCGGCGCTGATCCGCGAGCTGCACGAGGAGCTGGGCATCGAGACCTGGCACTCCTGCCTCGCCCCCCTGTTCTTCGCCTCCCACGCCTATGAGCGCTTCCACCTGCTGATGCCGCTGTTCATCTGCCGCAAGTGGGAAGGCCGGCCGCAGCCGCGCGAGGGCCAGTCCCTTGCCTGGGTCGCGCCCGCCCGGATGGGCGACTACCCGATGCCGCCGGCGGACATCCCGCTGGTGGCCCTGCTGCGCGACTTCCTGTGAGGAGATGCCCGATGACCGAGAACCCCACCGCCTGCCTGCTCATCATCGGCAACGAGGTGCTGTCGGGCCGCACGAAGGACGCCAACCTCCAGTTCCTGGCCCAGCGCCTGGGCGAGCTGGGCATCCCGCTGCGCGAGGTCCGCGTGATCCCCGACGTGCGCGACACCATCATCGGCACGCTGAACGAGGTGCGGCGGCACTTCACCCACGTCTTCACCACCGGCGGCATCGGGCCGACGCATGACGACATCACCAGCGAATGCGTCGCCGCCGCCTTCGGCGTGCCCTGGGTGGTGCACGAGCCGTCCCGCGCGAAGATGGCCGCCGACTACGCCCGCCGCGACCCGCCGGTGGAGTTCAACGCCGCCCGCCTGCGCATGGCCACCCTGCCCGAGGGTGCGGTGCCGATCGAGTGCGCCATGACTTCCGCCCCCGGCTTCACCATGGGCAACGTCCACGTCATGGCCGGCGTGCCGCGCATCATGCAGGCGATGTTCGACGCCCTCGCACCCGGCCTGGGCCGGGGCACCCCCGTCACCTCGGCCACCGTCCACGCGCTCGGCGTCTTCGAGGGCACGATCGCCGAGGCGCTGGAGGCGGTGCAGGGGCGCTTCCCCGCGCTCGACATCGGCTCCTACCCCTTCTACCGCGCCCATGGCCCGGGCGGGTTCAGCGGCGGGGGCGTGGCGCTGGTCGCCAAGGGCACCGATGCCCAGGCCGTCGCCCAGGCCGCCGAGGCGATCACCGCCATGCTGCGCGACATGGGCGCCGAGCCAGTGCAGGGCGAGCCGCCGGCGGCCTAGCGCCCTCATCCATCCCGACCCGCGGGTTCGGACGCCAGCAGGTCCATCCCCAGCTGCTTCGACAGGAACCGGGCGACCTGCTGCCCCTTCACGCTGTTGCCCGCCGCATCCAGCGGCGGCGCGAAGGTGCCCAGCGCCCCCTTGCCGGGCGAGACGGTGACGATGCCGCCGCCGATGCCGCTCTTGCCCGGCAGGCCGACATCGTAGAGCCAGTCGCCGGATGTCTCGTACATGCCGGCGATGGTCATCACCGCCAGCGCGTGGTGGCAGTCGTCGGCGCCCACCACGCGCTCGCCGGTCAATGGGTTCACCCCGCCATCGGCCAAGGTGGCGCCCATCACGGCCAGGTCACGCGCGGTGACGTCCAGCGAGCATTGGCGCGTGTAGAGGTCCACCGCCTCCATCGGGTCGCCCTCGATCGCGCCCACGGAGCACAGGAAGGAGGCGAGTGCCCTGTTGCGGTGGTTGGTCTCCCGCGCGGAGGCCAGCACCTCCTCGTTCATCGGCAGGGACCGGCCGGCGAAGCGCGACAGTCCGATGTGGAGGAAGCGCCACCTCGCCTCCTCGTCCGCGCCGGGCACCAGGGCGGTGGTGGCGATGGCGCCGGCGTTCACCATCGGGTTGGTGCGCCCGTCCGGGCTCCGCTCGACGCCCGCGACGGAGTTGAAGGCGTATCCGGTGGCGTTCACCCCGACGGCGTCGCGCACCGCATCCGGGCCCAGGGCGGCGCAGACCAGCGCGAAGACGAAGGGCTTGCTGACGCTCATGATGGTGAAGCGGTGGTCAGCGTCGCCGGCCGTGAAGTCGCGCCCATGCGCGTCAACCACGCAGATGCCGAACAGGCCCGGCGCCGCGCGCTCCAGCGCCGGATAGACGCGCGAGACCTGCCCGCCATCCGCGCCCCCGAAGCGGCGATGCGCCTCGTCCACCAGGGCCTGCACCCGCGCGTCGGGCGGCAGTCGCCCCGTCGAGACGTATCCGTCCATCTCCCCATCCATGCCGCGGTTTCCCTCCCGTATTCCCGCAGGCTACTCCCCGTCCGTTCCAGGCGGCATTGTCATTTCGTCCGCATGCTTTGCCGCCCATCCCCCACGGGCCCCATGGCGCGCCGCCCGGCCCCCGGTTACAACACGTGCGACACCACGGGGGGCGTCGCGGTCCATGAAGCTGTTCTATTCGCCCGGCGCCTGCTCGCTGGGCATCCACGTCATCCTGGAGGAGATCGGCCGCCCCTTCGAGACGCAGCTCGTCTCCACGCGCGACGGCGGGACCCGCAAGCCGGAGTTCCTGGCGATCAACCCCAAGGGCAAGATCCCCGCCCTGCTGCGCGACGACGGCACGGTGCTGACCGAATGGCCCGTCATCGCCTGGTGGCTGGCGAAGTCCAACCCGATGAGCAACCTTATCCCCGTTGAGTTCGAGGCGGAGGCGCGCTGCCTGGAATGGATGGACTACCTGTGCGGCACCGTGCACCCGCAGGGCTTCACCCGCATGTTCCGCCCCGGCAACTTCGCGAAGGACGCCGAGGACGAGCCGCGCGTGAAGGCCCAGGGCAAGGCGCTGGCCGAGGGCTTCCTGGCGCTGGTCGAGGAGCGCTGGAAGGGCGGCACCTGGCTGCTGCCCAGCGGCTATTCCATCGCCGACGCCGCGCTGTTCTTCATCGAGGAATGGGCGGTGGGCGAGCGCGCGCAGATCACGCTGCCGCCGAAGCTGAAGGCCCACCGCAGGGCGATGCGCGACCGGCCCGCCGTCGAGCGGGCGCTTTCCAAGGAAGGACTCTCCTGATGAACACGCTGTACTTCGCCCCCGGCGCCTGCTCGCTCGGCATCCACGTGCTGCTGGAGGAGATCGGCGCGCCCTTCGAGGCGAAGCAGGTGAACCTGCGCGAGGGCGCGCAGTTCAAGCCCGAGTTCACCGCGGTGAACCCGAAGTCCAAGGTGCCGACGCTGGTGCGCGAGGATGGCAGCAGCCTGACCGAGTTCCCCGCCATCGCCTTTTACCTCGCCGCCACCAACCCCCAGGCGAAGATGCTGCCCGAGGGCGCGGAGGCGATGGCGCGCGCGATGGAGGTCACCGACTACGCCGTGGCGACGGTCCACATGCAGGGCTTCTCGCGCATCTTCCGCCCGGCCAACTTCGCGCCGAACGAGGCGGACCACGAGGCGGTGAAGGCCCGCGGCGCCGAGATCTACGCCAAGGGCCTCAAGACGCTGGACGCGGCGCTGGACGGGCGGGACTTCTTCGCCGGCAGCTATTCCTTCGCCGACATGGCGCCCTTCTACGTCGCCTTCTGGGGCGCCGAGCGGCTGAAGATGGAGATCCCCGGCCGGCTGGCCGCGCACTACGCCGCCATGCGCGCCCGCCCCGCCGTGCAGGCTGTCATGGCGCGCGAAGGCCTCGCTTGATCCTCTGGGTCTCGGCCCGCACGACGTCGCTGGCCGCCCGCCTCGCCCACGCGCTGGCGGGCGCGCCGGGCGAGGTGCGCGAGATCAGCCTGCGCGGCGGCGAGTCCCGCACGCCGGAGTTCCTGGCCATCAACCCCAAGGGCCAGGTGCCGGTGCTCCAGCTGGACGCCGCCACGGTGACGGAGACGCCCGCCATCATGCTGGCGCTCTCCGACGCCGTGCCCTCCGCCCGGCTGTTCGGCACGACGCCGGCGCAGCGCTGGGCGGTGCTGGAATGGGTGTCCTGGGTCGCCTGGACCATCCCCGGCACGCTGGTTCCCGGCTTCAACCCGGCGCGTTTCGGCCCGGCGCCGGCCGAGCACGCCATCCGCGTGGCCGCCATCGCCCGCAC
>JALHNW010000094.1 GCA_022843345.1 Rubritepida sp.
GCGAAACCCCAGTTTTTCGGCATCCTGGCCCATTCCGCGGCACTCCCGCCGCCGGGACGACGCGCACGTGAAGGAGCGCCCACCGTGATCCCCGCCCTGATGCCGACCTACAACCGCGCCGACCTCGCCTTCGAGCGGGGCGAGGGCGCCTGGCTGTGGACGGATGATGGGCGACGATTCCTGGATTTCGGCGCCGGCATCGCCACCTCCAGCCTCGGCCACGGCCACCCGCACCTGACGCGTGCCATCGCCGAGCAGGCGGGGCGGGTGATGCACGTCTCCAACCTGTACCGCGTGAAGCAGGCGGAGGAGCTGGCCGCGCGCCACGTCGCCGCCTCCTTCGCCGACAGCGTCTTCTTCTGCAACTCGGGCGCCGAGGCGAACGAGGGCATGGTCAAGGCCGTGCGGAAGTTCCACGCCGAGGAGGGCCGGCCCGAGCGCTTCCGCATGATCTGCTTCGAGGGCGCCTTCCACGGCCGCACGCTGGCCATGCTGAGCGCCACGGGCAACGCCAAGTACCTGGCCGGCTTCGGCCCGCCGGTGGAGGGGTTCGACCACGTCCCCTTCGGCAACATGAACGCCGTGCGCGCGGCCATCACGGCGCAGACCGGCGGCATCATGATCGAGCCGGTGCAGGGCGAGGGCGGCGTCCGCCCCGCCGACCTGCGCTTCCTGCGCGAGCTGCGCGCGGTGTGCGACGAATACGGCCTGCTGCTGGCGCTGGACGAGGTGCAGACCGGCATGGGCCGCTCCGGCAAGCTCTGGGCGCACCAGTGGGCCGGCATCGAGCCGGACGTCATGAGCAGCGCCAAGGGCATCGGCGGCGGCTTCCCGCTCGGTGCCATCCTGGCGAAGGAGAAGGTGGCGCGGCACCTCAAGCCCGGCACGCACGGCACCACCTATGGCGGTGGGCCGCTGGCCTGCGCCGCCGGCAACGCGGTGCTGGACGTGATGCTCGCCCCCGGCTTCCTGGACGGGGTGGACCGCGTGGCGCGCCACCTGTGGCGTGGCATGGTGGCCCTGGCCGAACGCCACCCCACCGTGGCCGAGGGCGCGCAGGGCGCCGGCCTGCTGCTGGGCCTGAGGCTGCGCCCGGAGGTCAGCAACGCCGAGATGCAGGCCGCCTGCGTCGCCGAGGGGCTGCTGACGGTCGCCGCCGGCATGAACGTGCTGCGCGTGGCCCCGCCGCTCGTCATCACGGAGGCGGAGGCCGACGTGGCGCTGGAGATGATGGACCGCGCCTGCCGCCGCCTCACGCCCTCCCTGTCCCAGGTCGCCGCCAAGTGAGCGCGGCGCTGAAGACCACCGGCGGGGGCAGCGATGCCCCCCGCCACTTCCTGGAGCTGATGGACCTCGACACCCCCACGCTGCGGCACATGCTGGAGCTGGGCCGGCGGTCCAAGCGCGGCGAGGCGCCCGGCCAGCCGCTGGCCGGCAAGACGGTCGCGCTGATCTTCGAGCTGCCCTCCACCCGCACCCGCGTCTCCTTCGAGGTGGGCATCCGCCAGCTGGGCGGCACGCCGCTGGTGCTGACGGCCAAGGAGATCCAGCTCAACCGCGGGGAAAGCATCAAGGACACGGCGCGCGTGCTGTCGCGCTACGTGGACGCCATCATGCTGCGCACCGCCGACGTGGCGCAGATGCGCGAGTTGGCCGAATACGCCACCATCCCGGTGATCAACGGGCTCACCAACATCTCCCACCCCTGCCAGCTGATGGCGGACGTGATGACCTTCGAGGAGCATCGCGGCCCGATCGCCGGCCAGGTGGTGGCCTGGACCGGCGACGGCAACAACGTGGCGCAGAGCTACATCCAGGCCGCGGCCCGCTTCGGCTTCATCCTGCGGATCGCCACGCCGCCGGAGCTGGAGCCGCCGGCGGAGCTGCTGGCCTGGGCGCGGCGCGAGGGCGCGCGGATCGAGCTGTCCAACGACCCCGTGGCCGCGGTCCAGGGCGCGCGCGCCGTCGTGACCGATTGCTGGATCAGCATGAGCGACGAGAAGACGGCGGCCGCGCAGAACCGCCACAACATGCTGATGCCCTTCCAGTTGAACTCGGCGCTGCTGCGCCATGCCGCGCCCGACGCCATCGTGCTGCACTGCCTGCCTGCCCATCGCGGCGAGGAGATCACCGACGAAGTGATGGACGGGCCGCAGAGCGTGGTGTTCGACGAGGCGGAAAACCGGCTCCACGCGCAGAAGGGCATCCTGCTCTGGGCGTTCGGGGCCGGCTGACGCCAGCCCCGAACGCCCAGAGCCGGCATCCTGGCGCGCCTTGCGGCGCGACGGGCCTTCGACGCCGGCTGACGCCTGCCCCAAATGCCAGGAACCCTGGCGCGCCTCCCGGCGCGACGGCCGGCCTCTGACCCTCAGTCGATGCTGAGGTTCAGCCGCCGCACCATGTCGCGCTCGTAGTCCACCCGCTCGCGGATGAAGGACAGGTAGGCGTCGGGCGGCAGGTACTCGTCCGGCATCTCCCATTGCCGCATCACGCGCTGCACGCTCTCGTCCAGCATCGCCTTGCGGAAGGCGGCGTGCAGGAAGGCGACGATCTCGGGGTCCATGCCCTTCGGCCCGGCGATGCCGTAGGGGCTGGTGACGGACATGCCGTAGCCCAGGTCGCGCAGGGTCGGCGCGTCGGGGGCGAAGCGCAGCCGCGTCGGCGTCCAGGCGGCCAGCAGGCGGAACTCGCCGGATTCGACGTGCGGGCGCCAGGATTGCGCGTCGCTCACCATGTCGATCTGCCGGCCCAGCAGGGCGGTGACGCCCTCCTGCGCGCCGCGCATCGGGATGTGCTCCATCCGCGCGCCCTCGCGGGCGAGGATGTCCTCCTTCGCCAGGTGGTTGGAGGTGGCGATGCCGGAGGTGGAGTAGGTCAGCCGCCCCGGATTGGCCTTGGCGAACTCCATCATCTGCCGCCAGTCGCGGAAGGGGCTGTCGGCGCGCACCACCGTGCCGAAGACGAAGCCGGTGAGCTGCATGACGGGCGTGAAGTCCGCCACCGGGTCCCAGGTCGGCTGCCGCGTCAGGAAGGGGTGGCGCAGGATGGACAAGTGGTGGTGCGCCAGGGTGTAGCCGTCGGGTCGCGCCTGCTGGATCAGGAAGGTGGCGGCGCGGGTTCCGCGGGCGCCGGCCATGTTCTCCACGACGACGGACTGGCCGGTGTCCTTGTGGAACACCTCGAACATCGCCCGGTGCATGGCGTCGAGCGAGCCGCCGGGCGGCCAGGGGATCAGGAAGCGGATGGTGCGGTTCGGGAAGCGCGCCTGGGCGAAGGCGGGCGTGGCAAGGGGCAGCGCGAGCGCGCCCAGCAGCGCGCGGCGACGGGTGGTCATAGGCTCGGTCCTCCGGTGCGCGGCGCCTCTGCCGGGCGCCGTCGCGTGCCATCAGGCCATGCCGCGCGGGGCCGGCGCAACTATTCCATGCGGATGCCGAGGCGGTTCACCATCTCGCGCTCCCACACCGCGCGGCGGGCGATGAAGTCCACGTAGGCCTCCGTGTCGAGGTAGACCAGCGGCATGTCGAACTGGTTGCGCACGCGCGTGTTCTCGGGGCCCATCAGCGCCGCCTTGAAGGCGTCGTGCAGCGCGCGGACGATGCCCGGGTCCATGCGCGGCGGGCCGCTGATGCCGTAGTTGCTGGTCACCACGATGTCGTGGCCCAGCTCCTTCAAGGTCGGCACGGTGGGAAAGCGGGGGGCGCGCTCGGCGCTCCAGACGGAGAGCAGGCGCATGGACCCGGCCTCGACCTGCGGTGCCCAGGCGCTGCTGTCGGCCACCATGTGCACCTGCCCGCCCAGGGCCGCCGTCACGCCCTCGTTGGAGCCGCGGAAGGGGACGTGCAGCAGCTCGATCCCCTCCTTCATCGCGATCTCCTCCATCGCCAGGTGGTTGGTGGTGGCGATGCCGGAGGTGGAGTAGGACACGCGGCCCGGATTGGCCTTGGCGTAGGCGACGAAGGCGCGGTAGTCGGCGAAGGGGCTGTTGGTGGGCACCGCCATGCCGAACAGCCAGCCGGTCAGCCCGATGATGTGGGTGAAGTCCGTCACCGCGTCCCATTGCGGGGTGCGGACCAGGAAGGGCCGGCGGATGATGGACAGGTGCATCTGCCCCAGCGTGTAGCCGTCCGGCCGCGCCTCCTTCGCCAGGTGCACGGCGTGCAGCGTGCCCCCGGCGCCGGCCCGGTTCTCGATCACCACGGGCTGGCCCAGGCTGCGGGTCGTGATGTCGGCCAGCGAGCGGAGCTGCGCATCGGCGGACCCGCCGGGCGGCCAGGGGACGATGAGGCGGATCGGCCGCTCCGGGAAGCGCCCCTGGGCCAGGGCCGGCAGGGCGAGCGCGGAACCACCGAGGGCGAGCGCCGAGCGGCGCGTCAACCTGGACATGGGAACGGAACCTCCTTCGCACGGCCGTCATGGATTGCGGCCGCGTCATCATCGGATGGAATCATGGCCGAACCATTCTTGCCAAGGGGTTTCTGTGGGGCGCCGGCCTGCGCTAAGGATGCGGCCGATCCGCCGCGAGGGAAGCCATGTCCGAACAGTTCGACGTCATCGTGATCGGGGCCGGCCCCGGCGGCTACGTCTGCGCCATCCGCGCCGCGCAGCTCGGCCTGAAGGTGGCCTGCGTGGAGAAGCGCGCGACGCTCGGCGGCACCTGCCTGAACGTCGGCTGCATTCCCTCCAAGGCGCTGCTGCAATCCTCCGAGAAGTTCGAGGAAACCAAGCACGCGCTCGCCGAGCACGGCGTCAACGTCGGCGCCGTCAGCCTGGACCTGGCGCGGATGCAGGCGCGCAAGGGCGAGGTGGTGGGCGCCAACGTGAAGGGCGTCGAGTTCCTGTTCAAGAAGAACAAGGTCACCTGGCTGAAGGGCAGCGGCGCCATAACCGCCCCCGGCAAGGTTTCCGTGGACGGCACGGAATACGGCGCGAAGCACATCGTCATCGCCACCGGCAGCGAGAGCATCCCTCTGCCCGGCGTCGAGGTGGACGAGGCGCGCATCGTCTCCTCCACCGGCGCGCTGGAGCTGGCGGAGGTGCCGAAGCACCTGGTCGTCATCGGCGGCGGCTACATAGGCCTCGAGCTGGGCTCGGTCTGGCACCGGCTGGGGGCCGAGGTGACGGTGGTGGAATACCTGGACCGCCTGGTGCCGGCGATGGACGGCGAGGTCGGCAAGGCCTTCGAGCGCATCCTGGGCAAGCAGGGGCTGAAGTTCCGCCTCAAGACCAAGGTGACGGGCGCCAAGGTGGACGACACCGGGGTGGACCTCACGGTGGAGCCCGCTGCCGGCGGCACGCCGGAGACGATCCGCGCCGACGTGGTGCTGGTCGCCATCGGCCGCCGCCCCTTCGTGGAGGGGCTGGGGCTGGAGGGCGTGGGCGTGGCGCTGGACGAGCGCGGGCGGGTGAAGACCGACGCGCATTTCGCCACGAGCGTGCCCGGCATCTGGGCGATCGGCGACGCCATCTCCGGCCCCATGCTGGCCCACAAGGCGGAGGAGGAGGGCGTGGCGCTCGCCGAGCAGCTGGCCGGGCAGAAGCCGCACCTCAACTACGGCACCATCCCGGGCGTCGTGTACACCTGGCCCGAGGTGGCGAGCGTGGGCGAGACTGAGGAGAACCTGAAGGCGCGCGGCCAGGGCTACAAGGTCGGCAAGTTCCCCTTCACCGCGAACGGGCGGGCGCGGGCCATGGGCAGCATGGACGGCTTCGTGAAGATCCTGGCCGACGACCGGACCGACCGCGTGCTGGGCGCGCACATCATCGGCCCCGACGCCGGCACCCTGATCGCCGAGATCGTGCTGGCGATGGAGTTCGGCGCCTCGGCCGAGGACGTGGCGCGCACCTGCCACGCCCACCCCTCGCTGAACGAGGCGGTGAAGGAGGCGGCGCTGGCCGTGGACGGGCGCGCCCTGCACATCTGACAACCGGCACCCCGGCCGCGCGTTCCCCTGGCGAACCGCACGCCAAGGGAGCGCCGCCATGGGCCTGTTTTCCAAGAGCATCAAGACGCTGGACGACCTGTTCGTCCACACCCTGCAGGACATCTACTACGCCGAGCAGCAGATCGAGAAGAACCTGCCCACGATGATCGAGAAGGCGCAGGACCCCAGCCTGAAGCAGGGCCTGCGCCAGCACCTGGACGAGACGCGCGGCCAGATCGGCCGGCTGGAGCAGGTGTTCCGCCAACACGGCCACGAGCCCAAGGGCGTGCAGTGCGTGGCCATGGACGGCATCCTGGCCGAGGCCAAGGAGATCCTGGGCGAGGTGTCCGACCAGGACGTGACGGACGCCGCCATCATCTCCTCCGCCCAGGCGGTGGAGCATTACGAGATGACGCGCTACGGCACGCTGGTGGCCTGGGCGAAGCAGCTCGGCCGGCCGGATTGCGCCGCGCTGCTCCAGGCGAACCTGGACGAGGAGAAGGCGGCGGACGCCAAGCTGACCATGGTCGCGGAATCGCGGGTGAACCGGGCCGCCGCCTAGCCGTCCCTCAAGCGTCCGCGTTCCACCACCACCGCCCAGCGGCGGCGCTCGGCGTCCAGGAAGGCGCCGAACGCCGCCGGATGGGGGCTGGTCTCAACCTCGCAGCCCTGTTCCTCCATCCGCGCGGCCACCGCGGGGTCGGCAAGGGCCGCGCCCATCGCCGCGTGCAGCCGCACGCGGATCGCCTCCGGCGTGCCGGCCGGGGCCAGCAGCCCGTACCAGGTGGCGCTGTCCAGGCTCGGGAAGCCCTGTTCGGCGCTGGTCGGGATGGCCGGCGCCACCCGGGACCGCGCGGCACCCGCCACCGCCAGCCCGCGCAGCGTGCCCGCCGCCAGGAACGGCAGGAAGGGCGCCGCGGCGTTGGAGATCAGCTGCACCCGTCCCGCCAGCACGTCCTGCAGGGCGGGCGCGGTGCCGCGGTAGTGGATGAACTCGATCTCCATCCCCAGCGCCAGGCCCATCATGGCGCCCAGCGCGTGGGCCGTGGTGCCGGC
>JALHNW010000095.1 GCA_022843345.1 Rubritepida sp.
CGCCAGGAAGGCGGCCAGGCTGCTTTCCTGGTTCCGGGCGGCGCGGGCGGTGCGGTCGGTCATGGCGGTCTCCGTCGTGGTGCAGGGCATCCCCTGCGTGTGACGGACCATTCGCGCTGCGGCGCGCACGAGCCAAGCGCATCTCGCGCGCATGGAATTGCTATGATCGGAGGGGTTCGATCACATCATGATCGCAGCCGCTTCCGATGCGCTGGTGCCCTCGCAGCGCGAGGTGGCGCGCCGGCTGGGCATCTCGCACACCGCACTGCAGAAGGCCGCGCAGGCTGGCCGCATCGCGCAGGAACCGGGCGGCGGCTGGGACGTCGAGAAGGTCCGCGCGCGCCTGGCCGCGAGCAGCGATCCGGCGCGCAAGACGGCGGCCATGGTGGCGCCAGTACCGGCACAGGCTTTGCCTCCACCGGCCCCGCCGCGATCGGCCTTCGTCGCCCCGCCCATGCCGGAGCCGCTGCCGACACCCTCTGCCGGCGGCAGCAGCTTTCACAACGCACGCACCGCCAACGAGATGCTCAAGGCGCAGGAGCGCAAGCTCCGGCTCGATGAGCGCCGCGGCCAACTGGTCGAGAAGGCGCGTGCCCTGATGCTGGTGCATCGCCTCGCCAAGGAAGAGCGCGATGCCATTCTCGCCTGGCCAGCCCGTATCGCCGCGGAACTCGCGGCCGAACTCGGCGTCGACGCCCATCGGCTGCAGACGCTGATGGACGCCCGTCTTCGGCAGCACCTGGCCGAGCGCAACGACGTGCGGGTGGCGGTCGCATGATGACGGGCGAACAGATAATCGGCGAGCTTGGCAACTTCGACGGCGCGGCCGAGATCCTGCAGGCGTGGCGCGACGGCATGGCGCCCGAGCCCGCCCTGCTCGTCTCCGACTGGGCCGACAAGCACCGCATGCTCGGCTCCCGCGGCAGCGCCGAGCCCGGCCCGTGGCGCACCAACCGCACGCCCTATCTGCGCGACGTAATGGATGCTCTCTCGCCAGCACACCCCGCACGGCGCGTCGTCTTCATGAAGGGCGCGCAGGTCGGCGGTACGGAGTGCGGGAACAATTGGATTGGCTATGTCATCCACCACGCGCCGGGCCCGATGCTCGCGGTGCAGCCGACGACGGAACTCGCCAAGCGCTTCTCGGATCAGCGCATTGACCCGCTGGTGGAGGAGACGCCAGCCATCCGGCAGCGCGTCGCTCCGGCCCGATCGCGCGACAGCGGCAATCGTCAGCTCAGCAAGGAGTTCCCAGGCGGCCAGCTGGTGATGACGGGCGCCAACAGCGCGGTCGGCCTGCGCTCCATGTCGGCGCGCTTCCTGTTTCTGGACGAAGTCGACGCCTATCCCGGCGACGTTGAGGGCGAGGGCGATCCCGTCGCCCTTGCCGAGGCCCGGGCGCGCACCTTCGGCTGGCGCCGCAAGACGCTGCTGGTCTCGACGCCCACCATCTCGGGCCTGTCGCGCATCGAGCGGGAATACCTGGCCAGCGACCAGCGGCGCTTCTTTCTCCCCTGTCCGCACTGCGCGGCGATGCAGTGGCTGCGCTTCGAGCGGCTGGTCTGGGACAAGGGCGAGCCGGACAGCGCCCGCTACCTCTGCGAGGCCTGCGACGGCGCGATCGGCGAGCAGCATAAGACCGCGATGCTGGCGGGCGGCGAATGGCGCCCCACCGCCATCCCGCAGGATCCGCACGCGATCGGCTTCCATATCTCGGCGCTGTACTCGCCGGTCGGCTGGTTCTCCTGGTCGCAAGCGGTGCGGGATTGGGAGGCGGCGCAGGGCGACGACCGCGCCATCAAGACATTTCGGAACACGGTCCTGGGCGAGACCTGGCAGGAGAGCGGCGAGGCGCCGGATTGGCAGCGGCTCTACGATCGGCGGGAGGAATGGGCGCCAGGCACCGTCGCGGCCGATGGGTTGCTGCTGACCGCCGGCGTCGACGTGCAGCGCGACCGCCTCGAGGCGAGCATCTGGGCCTGGGCGCAGGATCGGCAGTCCTGGCTGATCGAGCACCGCATCCTGGTCGGCAATCCCTTCGAGGCGGCGGTGTGGGATGAACTGCGCGGCTTGTTGGGCGAGACCTGGCGGCACGCCACCGGTCACCGGCTCGGCCTCGCCATGACGGCGATCGACAGCGGCGACGGCATGACCACCGCCGAGGTCTATGCCTTCGTGCGCCGCGCTGGTGCCGGCCGCGCCATCGCCGTGAAGGGCCAGGACGGGCTGCGGGCGGCGATCGGGCAGCCCTCGGCGACGGAGGTGCGGCGGAACGGCCGCAAGCTGGGCGGGCTGAAGGTCTGGCCGGTGGGGTCGTCCTTTCTGAAGGGCGAGACCTATGGCTGGCTGAAGCTGGAGCGGCCAACGGCAGAAAGCGGCGATCCGTTTCCGCCAGGCTTTGTCCACCTGCCGCTGCATGCCGCCGGTGAGGAATTCTGCCGCCAGCTGACCGCCGAGCAATTCGTCGCTCGTGCCGGCCGCAACGGCTTTCGCCGGCTGGAATGGGTCAAGACCAGGGAACGGAACGAGGCGCTGGACTGCCGGGTCTACGCCCGCGCCGCCGCGGCGGCCCTCGGCATGGACGGCTGGGGTGACGGACGTTGGGCGCGGATGGCGGATGCGCTGTCGCTGCCGGCAGGCGAGATTCCCACCGGCGGGAATGTCGCTCCTCCATCGCCGCCGCAGGTCGCGACTGACACCCAACGCCCACGCGGCTGGCTCGCGCCTCGCACCGGCTGGCTTCGCTGAAGGAGGACGTGATGAACCCGACCGTCCTCGCCTGGGCGCTGGCGCAGCCTGTAAGCACCCGCGCAGCCGTGCTCGCCGCGGCCTTCACCGGCGGCACCACGCGCGTGACCTTCGACGGCCGCACCGTGGAATACCGCTCGCTGGATGAGCTCGGCCGCGCCCTATCGGTGCTCCATGCCGCGGAGAACGCCGCCGCGCGCCGCCCCAGCGTGACCTTCGCCAGCTTCTCTCGCGAGGGAACCAGGTGATGGGGCGCATCCGCGATGCCTGGCACGCCCTGCGTGGCTATGCCGCCGCGCAGGACACTCGCGCCTCGAGCTGGGCGGCCTCGGGCAGCAGCGCCACGGCCGAGGTCGGTGCCGCCGCGCCCACCATGGCGCGCCGCGCCCGTGACGCCGTGCGCAACGACCCTTATGCCGCCCGCATTGTCGATCTCTGGACCGGCAACGCAGTCGGCGCAGGCATCACGACCCGCTGGCCGGACAAGCCCCACGCCGAGGCCTGGCGCCGCTGGTCCGACAGCACGGCCTGCGACGCCGAGGGACGGCTCGACCTCTATGGCATGCAGGCGCTGGTCATGCGTGCCGTGGTTGAAAGCGGTGAATGCTTCGTCCGCTTGCTGCCCGCCGACATCACGCCAGCCAATCCGATCGGCCTGCGGCTCCAGGTGCTGGAAAGCGACCACCTCGACACGGCGCGGCAGGGCGTCATCGAGGGCGTCCCGACCCTGCAGGGCATCGGGCTCGGTGAGGCCGGTGAGCCGGTCGGCTATTGGCTGCACCGCGTGCATCCCGGCGCCTCTTGGGTCCGGCCGGGCGGTGCCACCTGGCTCAGCAGCCAGCGCGTCCCCGCCCGCGACGTGCTGCACATTTACCGCAAGCGCCGCCCCGGCCAGCTGCGGGACGTGTCCTGGCTGGCGCCGGTGCTGACCCGCCTGCGCGATCTCGGTGACTATGAGGCCGCGCTGCTCATGAAGGCCAAGATCGAGGCCTGCCTCGCCGCGGTGGTGTCCGAGGATGGCGACGACGCCATGACCGGGCCGGCGTCCGGCCTGCTGCGGGATGCCCAGGGCCGCACGGTCGAGAGCTTCGAGCCGGGGATGATCCTGTATCGCCGCGGCATGGGCTCGGTGGAGGTGGTGAACCCTTCCGGCGGCGGCAGCCACGCCGCTTTCGCCCGTCGCGCACTGGAAGCCTCCGCCGTCGGCACGGGCCTGACCTACGACCAGGTGGCCGGCGACCTCACCCAGGCGAACTACTCCAGCCTGCGTGCCGGCAAGATCGAGTTCCGCCGCCTCTGCGAGCAGGTGCAGTACGGGATGCTCATCCCGATGCTGGTCCGTCCCATCGCGGACCGCTTCCACGCGCAGGGCGCGCTGCTCGGGCTTTGGGGCGCCGACGTGCCCGAGGGGCTGTCCCATGTCCCACCCGCGCACGAGATGATCGACCCGCTCAAGGACACCACCGCGCTCATCGCCCAGGTGCGCGCCGGGTTCGTGCCGCAGCCCGAGGCCGTCGGCGCCTTCGGCTACGACTTCCGCCAGGTCGTCGAGATGATCCGCGAGGCCAATGCCCTGCTGGATGAGGCGGGCCTGTCGCTCGACAGCGATCCGCGCCGCGTCGCCAAGTCCGGCGCCGCGCAGGACGCAGCCCAGCTGGCCGCCATTGAGATCGCCGCCACCGGTGCCGCATCGCCGCGCGCCGAACCCACAGGAGCTTCCCCATGATCCCAGGCGGCTACGACTGGGCCGACGACATGCTCAAGGTCAAAAGCATGCGCCGGCGTTTCCGCGACAATTTTGGCGGCGACGTCCTCAACGCCACCCGCTGGGAGGTGCTCTCCACCGGCAGCGGCATGACCCTCACCGTGGCGAACGGCACCGCGCAGATCTCCACCGGCACCACGCTGGATGACGAGCTCGTCCTGCTCAGCCGCCAGAGCTTCATGCTGCCGCTGCGCGCGATGGTCGCGCTGAACCTCAGCCAGCGCATCGCCGGCCAGACCGCCTGGCTCGAGCTGGTCAGCGTCACGCCGGAGACGGGCCAGCCCGACGAGCGCAACATCGTCGCCTGGCGCCTGGACGGCATCAGCGCCACGCTGGCCAATTACGAGGTCGGCAGCGACGGCGCGCCGCGGCTCGGCACCGCCTCGGGCGTTACCATCCCCACCACGGCCCCGGCCGGCTGGTCGGTGCTGGAGCTCGAGCCGAACAGCGACGAGTGCTACTTCCACGGCCGCGCGCTGGACGGCACCGGCCTGCGCGCGAATTCCTACGCCCGCCAGCAGCAGTTGCCCGACCCCGCCGCGCTGTATCGCTTCCGCATTCGCGTGCGGAACCGGCAGGTGTTCCACGGTATCTCGGCAGTGGCCAACAACGGCAGCAGCGCGGTGCGCATCACGCGTGCCGCCCATGGCTATGCGACCTCTGACTCCGTGACGGTGGCCAATGTCGCCGGCGTGCCCGGCGCCAATGGCACCTTCGCCATCACCGTGATCGATGCGAACAACTTCGACCTGATCGGGTCGAGCTTCACCGGTGCCTATGTGAACACCGGCTGGGCGACGATCAGCCGTAACCTGGCGCCGGCCACCAGCACCGACCTGCGGCTGCAATTCGTCTCGATCTCCGACTACGCCGAGCTCACCACCGCCATCACCGCAGGCCGCGCCAATGCCGTCGCCGGCCAGGGGATCGGGGTGAACGTGCTCAGCGCCGCCGCCCCCGCACTCAGCGTGGTCGGTGGCCAGGCGCGCAATACGGCCGGCGCGGTGCCGGTGCTGGCGGCGACGGGCTATGCGGCCAACCCGGTGGCGGTGACCACGGCGCGCGGTGTCGATCTGCTGGCGACGCTGATCGGTGCGATCGTCACCAAGCCCTATGCCATCCCCGAGGCGGACTGGACCTATGCGGGGCCGCTCGCAGGCATCGCCACCGGCAGCGACACCGCGGTGCAGGCCGCGGGCGGCGCCGGCATCCGCCGCTACGTCACGGGGATGCAGGTGCAGAACGCGAGCGCCACGGCGACGGAATTCCAAATTCGCGACGGCACCACGCCGGTCTGGCGCGCGCTGCTGCCAGCGAATCTCGGCCCCACCAACATCGACTTCCCGACCCCGCTGCGCACCACGGCCAACGCCGCGCTGAACATTCAGGCGGTGACGGCGGGAGCGGTGGTGGTCGCCAACCTCCAGGGCTTCACGGCGCCCTAAGCCCAGGATTTTCGTACATGACCGAACCGAACGAACCGGGTGGGGCCACCCCCGCGCCGGATCCCGACGCTGCGCCCGATCGACTTCCCGCCGCCGGGCAGTCGATCGTGGCCTGCCGCGCTCTCGCCGCGCCCGTCACCGTCAATCGCGCGGGGCGCACGGTTGAGGTGGTGTGGAGCACTGGCGCCCGCGCCCGCAACTTCGTCCCACCGCTCGGTCCCATCATCGAGGAGCTCGACATGCGGCCCGAGGCGGTGCGCATGGATGCGCTGCGCTCCGGCCGTGCCCCGGTGCTGGACACCCACCGGCGTGCCGGCACGCGCGACGTGCTGGGCCGCGTCACCGCCGCGCGCCTCGAGGCCGGCCGCGGCTACGCCACGCTGCAATTCAGCGGTGCCGATGACGTCGAGCCAGTCTGGCAGCGCGTCGCGGACGGCACGCTGCAATCTGTCAGCGTCGGCTACCGAGTCCATCGCTACGAGCCCCGGCCCGATGCCAGCACCGGCCAGACCATCCACCGCGCGGTGGATTGGGAGCCCTACGAGATCTCGATCGTGCCGGTCCCGGTGGACGGCCTGGCCGTGATCCGTGGCGAGGGGGACCAGGGCACCCCCGCCACTGCCATCGAACCCGCCCTGACCATCCCCGAGGAACCACCCATGACCGAGACGACGCCGGAGATCCCGGCTGCCCCTTCGGCGCCGCCCGCTGCGTCGCTGCCCACCATCCCGCCCCAGGAGAATCCCGTGACCACCGCTCCCGCCACCCCGCCCGCCGCTCCGCCCGAGCCGACCCGTGCCG
>JALHNW010000096.1:0-4533 GCA_022843345.1 Rubritepida sp.
CGGCGCGGAAGGCGGCGAGGTCGGGGGCGGCGTCACCCAGCGCTCCCGGCGCGGTCTCTGCCAGCACGAAGCTGTTGCCGCAGCCGGCCAGCACCGGCGTGCCGGCCACGGCGACGCCCACGCAGGATTCCACCAGCGCCGCCGGCATCTCGGGGCCGAGCGCCAGCGGCTGCGGCGCCTCGACCGTCGCACCCGCCTCGCCCAGCGTCACCGTCACCAGGCCGGCGATCTCCTCGAAGCGCAGCACGCCGTGCCGGGCGCGGTGCCGCAGCGCCCAGCCGGTGCCGACATTGGGGTGGCCGGCGAAGGGCATCTCCGCCGTGCGGTTGAAGATGCGCACGCGCGCGTCGTTCGCCGGGTCCGTGGGCGGCAGGACGAAGGTGGTCTCGCTGAGGTTCAGCTCGGCGGCGAGGGATTGCATCTCGGCATCCGTGATGCCCTCCGCCTCGGGGAACACGGCCAGCGGGTTGCCGCCGAAGCGCGTGTCCGTGAACACGTCCAGGGTGAGGAAGCGGAACGTCCTCACGCGTCCAGTTCCAGCAGCACGGGGACGTGGTCGCTCGCCTGCGTCCAGCCGCGGGCGGGCTTGTGGATGTGCTGGCGCACCAGCGCCCCTTGCAGATCCGGGCTGACCCAGGCGTGGTCCAGCCGGCGGCCGCGGTCGGCGGCGGCCCAGTCGCGCGCGCGGTAGCTCCACCAGGAATACAGCTTCTCGGAGGCGGGCACGAAGTGGCGCACCGCGTCCACCCAGGCGCCGCGCGCCATCCATCCCGCCATGGCCGCCACCTCGACGGGGGTGTGGCTCACCACGTCCAGCAACTGCCGGTGCGACCAGACGTCGTGCTCCAGCGGCGCGATGTTCAGGTCGCCCACCAGCACGCGGCGCGGGGCATGCGCGCGCGTGGCGCCCCATTCCGTCACCTCGCGGATGAAGTCCAGCTTGTGCCTGAACTTCACGTTCACCGCCGGGTCGGCCACGTCGCCGCCGGCGGGCACGTAGAAGTCGTGCAGCTCCAGCGGGCCGCCCTTGGCGTCGAGCGTGACGCCCAGGTGGCGGCAGTCGCCCTTCTTGCACCAATTGGGGTCGTCGGCGCGCTCGACGAAGGGGATGCGCGAGAGGATGGCGACGCCGTTGTAGCCCTTCATCCCGCGCATCGCGACGTGCCGGTACCCCAGCGCCGCGATGCCCTCGTGCGGGAAGTGCTCGTCCGGGCACTTCGTTTCCTGGAGGCAGAGCACGTCGGGCGCCAGCGCGGCGTCCAGCTCCTTCAGCAGGGGCAGGCGCAGGCGGACGCTGTTGATGTTCCAGGTGACGATGCGCATGGTCAGAACAACAGGCCCTTCTTCAGCATGCCGTGCACGCCCTTCTCGCCGTTCACCGTCTGCGTCACGCGGAAATCCACGGCCAGCGAGCAGAGCTGGTAGGCATCGGCCGCGCCCATGTTGGTGCGGCTGGTGATGAAGGCGATCATCTCGCGCAGCGCCTTCTTCATCGCCTCGTCCAGGTCCTCGTGCATGCCCATGGAGATGAAGTGCGTCGGCGTCTCCGCGCGCGGATAGGCGAGCGGGGCGCCCTTCTCCAGCGACAGGCGGAAATGGCCGGTCAGGCACATCTCCAGCGCGTTGATGCACACCTCGCCGTCGCCCTGCACGCCGTGGCCGTCGCCGGCGCTGAACAGCGCGCCGGGGACGTGGACGGGCAGGAACAGCGTGGCGCCCTCGCCGATCTCCTTGTTGTCGAGGTTGCCGCCATGCGCGCGCGGCTCCTTCGTGCTGATCGCGCCCCAGTCGGCGGGCGGGGCCACGCCCATCACGCCGAAGAAGGGCGCCAGCGGCAGGGTGACGCCGCCGCCCACCGGCACGGTGCCGGTGCGCGCCGCGCGGTCAACCGGGATGTGCAGCAGGCGGCGATAGGGGAAGTCCTCCGGCAGGGTGCCGCCCAGCGGGCGGAAGCCGCAGAAGCCCCAGGGGGCGCCCAGCTCGATGCGCTCGATCTCCACGCGCAGCACGTCGCCCGGCTCGGCCCCGCGCACCGCCACGGGGCCGGTGAGGATATGCGGGCCCAGCCGCGGCGGGTTGGAGGCGTGGATGGCGGCGAGCCTGGGCGGGATGTCCAGCCCCGACCCGGCCGGCGGCATCACCTCCGGCCCGCCGGAGACGCATTCGAGGATCACCAGGTCGCCGGATTCGACCGTCAGCAGGGGGGCGTGGGCGGCGTCGAAGGTGCCCCAGCGGATGGTGGCGGGCGTGGCGTCGAGGCGATGGGTCTGCGGCATGCGGCTCTCCTGGTCGTGCCTGCCAGGAAGGGCAGGGCGGGCGCGGCGTCAAGTCGTGCTTGACCACCGGGGGAAAGCGCGTGTCCCATTCCCGTGCACCAGAACGGGGACGGCACGAATGATGAAGCGACTTCTCCTGGCCGCGGCGCTGGCCGCCGGCCTGTCCTCGGCCGCCCAGGCCCAGGCCACGCTCGACGCCGTGCGCGCCCGCGGCACCCTGGCCTGCGGCGTCAACGCCTCCGCCCCCGGCTTCACCGTGCTGGACCGGGAGGGGCGCTACCAGGGCATGGTGGCCGACCTGTGCCGGGGCCTGGCCGCCGCCATCTTCGGCAGCGCGGACCGGGTGCGCTTCGTGCCGCTGACCTTCGCCACGCGCTTCACCGCGCTCGGCGCGGGCGAGGTGGACGTGCTGATGCTCACCAGCACGCACACGGTCCTGCGCGACACCACGCTGGGGCTGCGCTTCACCTCCTACTACTTCTACGACGGGCACGGCTTTATGACGCGCCGCTCCGTCAACGCCACCCGCGTGCGCGACCTGGCGGGGGCCACCATCTGCCTCCAGCAGGGCACGACGAACGAGCAGATCACCACCGAATACTTCCGCGCCCAGGGCCTCTCCTTTCGCCCGGTGCTGTTCGCCGAGCAGGAGCAGGTGGTGCAGGCCCTGGCGGCGGGCCGCTGCGACGCGACGGGCTTCGACGCCTCGGGCCTCGCCTCCACCCGCTCGGCCCTGCCCAACCCGCAGGACTGGGTGATCCTGGACGAGCGCTTCTCCAAGGAGCCCTACACCCCGGTGATCCGCCGCGGCGACGAGAACTGGCACGACATCGTGCGCTGGTACATCCACGCCCTGGTGCAGGCGGAGGAAAGCGGCATCACCGCCGCCAACGCCGAGGAGCAGCGCCGCACCTCCCAGGACGCCAACACCCGCCGCCTGCTGGGCGCGGTGCCCGAGGTCGGCCAGTCGCTGCGCCTGGACCCCGCCTGGGCGCTGAACGCGGTGCGCGCCATCGGCAACTACGGCGAGCTGTACGACCGCCACTTCGGCCCGAACACGCCCATCGCCATGCCGCGGGCGCAGAACAACCTGTGGACCAATGGCGGGCTGCTCTACGCGCCGCCCTTCCGGTGACGCTCGCCGGTTGACGCGGGTGGTGGCGCGGGCACAGCATCCGCGCCACCCACGAGGAAGGAACGGGCCATGTTCAACGGATTGAAGCGCGCCGCGCTGGCGATCGCCTGCGCGGCCGGGCTGGCCTCCACGGCGCAGGCGGGGCCGATCCTCGACGCGGTGCGCGCGCGCGGTCAGCTGGTCTGCGGCATCCATGTCGGCACCGCCGGCTTCGCGCTGCCCGACAGCCGGGGAACCTGGCAGGGGCTGGACGTGGACCTCTGCCGCGGCCTGGCGGTCGCCATCTTCAACGATGCCACGAAGCTGCGCCTGGTGCCGCTCTCCGCCTCGCAGCGCTTCACCGCACTGGGCTCGGGCGAGATCGACGTGCTGTTCCGCACCAGCACGCAGACCATGCTGCGCGACACGACGCTGGGCGTGCGCCATGCGGTGACCTACTTCTACGACGGCCACTCCTTCATGGTGCGGCGCGACGCCGGCATCACGCGCGCGCGCGACATGGCCGGGGCCTCCATCTGCCTGCTGCAAGGCACGACGAACGAGCAGGTGACGGCGGACTACTTCCGCACCAACAACCTGCGCTTCAACCCGGTGGTGTTCGAGCGCAACGAGCAGATCGCCACCGCGCTGCAGAACGGCCGCTGCGACGCCTTCGGCACCGACGCCTCGCTGCTGGCCGGCATGCGCGCCGCCCTGCCCAACCCGCGCGACTGGGTGATCCTGGAGGAGACCTTCTCCAAGGAACCCTACGGCGCCTACCTGCGCCGCGGCGACGAGGACTGGTTCGAGCTGGTGCGCTGGTACACCTACGCGCTGATCGAGGCGGAGGAGCAGGGCATCACCAGCGCGAACGTGTACGAGCAGCGCCGCACCAACGCCAGTCCCAACACCCGTCGCCTGCTGGGGGTGACGCCCGAGCTCGGCCAGTCGGTCAGGCTGGACCCGCTGTGGGTGGTGAACGTGGTCAAGGCCATCGGCAACTACGGCGAGCTGTACAACCGCCACTTCGGACCGGAAAGCCCGGTGGCCGTACCGCGCGGCCGCAACCGCCTGTGGACCGATGGCGGGCTGATGTACGCCTTGCCGCTTCGCTGAGGGCCTTTTGGGCCAGAGCGCAGCGGG
>JALHNW010000096.1:4543-6755 GCA_022843345.1 Rubritepida sp.
GGCCGCATCCGCGGCCTTGGCTTCGGCACCCTGAAGGGTGCCGGCGCGCGCCGTGCGCGCGCATCCTGCGTGGGCGGTCCTGGTTCTGTCAGGTGGCGCTGGATGGCCGGCGCCCGGCTTCGCCGTTGCGCCTCTGGCGTTGGGGGCGGTTCGTGTCCTGACGTGTGGCGCTTGTTGGCCGGCGCTCGGCTGCGCCGTTGCGCCTCTGGTGTTTGCGCGTCCGCCGCGCATTGGCCTGCCTGCCGCATGGGCACTTCCTATCCGGCCCCGTGTTTGGCCGCCCCATTCCGCATTGACCGCGCGGCCCGCCGCGCCCCAGCCTTCCCGCCAACACAGGGAAGGCAAGGGCACCATGGACCTCCGACGCATCATGATGGGCGCCGCCGCGGCGCTGCTGGGCGGCCTCGGCGCTGCGCAGGCCGGGCCGACGCTGGACGGCGTTCGCGCCCGCGGCCAGGTGAATTGCGGCATCCACACGGGCGTCGCCGGCTTCGCGCTGCCCGACAGCCGCGGCACCTGGCAGGGCATGGACGTGGACCTGTGCCGCGGCCTGGCGGTCGCCATCTTCAACGACGCGTCCAAGGTGCGCTTCGTCCCGCTCTCCTCCTCCACGCGCTTCACCGCGCTCGGCTCGGGCGAGGTGGACGTGCTGTTCCGCACCTCCACCCAGACCATGCTGCGCGACACCACGCTGGGCCTGCGCCACGTCACCACCTATTTCTACGACGGCCACGGCTTCCTGGTGCGCGGCGACCTCAACGTGCAGCGCGTGCGCGACATGGGGGGTGCGACCATCTGCGTCCTGCAAGGCACGACGAACGAGCAGGTGACGGCGGACTACTTCCGCTCCGTCAACGTGCCCTTCCGCCCGGTGGTGTTCGAGCGCACCGACCAGGCGGCCGCCGCACTCCAGGCCGGGCGCTGCGACGCCTTCGGCTCCGACGCCTCGCAGCTTGCCGCCGTGCGCTCCACCATGCCCACGCCCGCGCAATGGACCGTGCTGCCCGAGCGCTTCTCCAAGGAGCCCTACGGCGCCTACGTCCGCCGCGGCGACGAGGACTGGTTCGAGCTGGTGCGCTGGTACACCACCGCCATCATCGAGGCCGAGGAGCAGGGCGTCACCCGCGCCAATGCCGAGGAGCAGCGCCGCACCAGCACCAACCCCAACACCCGCCGCCTGCTGGGCGCCACGCCGGAACTCGGCCAGTCCTTGAAGCTGGACCCGGCCTGGGCCTTGAACGTGGTCCGCGCCATCGGCAACTATGGCGAGCTATATGACCGCCACTTCGGCGAGGCGACGCCCATCGGCCTGCCGCGCGGGCCGAACCACCTATGGACCAATGGCGGGCTGATGTACGCCCTGCCGATGAGGTAGCCCCGGGCCATCCTGAACCGGCGCTGAACCATCAGGCGCCGGCATCCGCATTCTTGCGACCTGTCGCAGATTTCAGGTTTCACGTAGCGTCCCGGCAACACTCGGCCGGCTATGGTCCGGGGGCTGGATCGCATTGGTGTCCTCCCCCAGGCCATGTCGGACGGCGCAACATTCCCCCAAACGGGAAAGTCCGGGACGACGATGAACGTGATCCACCCCGACGCGCCGCTGGCGGATGCCCGCCCTGCCGCCAGCCCCACTGTGGCGCCGGTGATCGCGGAGCCCGCGCCGAAGCGCCCCGCTTGGGTCTGGGCGCTGGGCCTGCTGGCGCTGGCCGGCGCCGGCTGGTTCGTGCTGGAGGGGCGCGAGGATGCGGCCCCGCCCGCCCTGGCCGCCGCCCCCGCCCTGCCGCCGGGCGAGTTCCGCCTGAACGAGGCGGACATGCGCGCGCTCCGCATCGAGCCCGTCGCCACCCACGCCTTCCGCCCGGAGCGCCTGGCCGAAGGGCGCATCGCCGCCAATGACGACCGCTCCACCCCCATGCACGCCGCCTTCGCCGGCCGCGTCACCCGCGCCTTCGCCCGCGTGGGCGAGCAGGTGGGCGAGGGCCAGCCGCTCTACGAGATCGAGGCGCCCGAGATCGCGGGCGTGGCCAACGAGCTGCTGGCCGCGCTGGACAACGCCCAGAAGGCCCGCGTCGCCCTGGACCAGGCGCGGCGGGAGGGGGCGCGCCAGCAATCCTTGCTCTCAGCCCGCGCCGCCTCCCAGCGCGACGTCGAGCAGGCGGCCGCCGCATCCGCCGCCGCCACCGCCGACAAGGCCAGCGCCGACGCCCAG
>JALHNW010000097.1 GCA_022843345.1 Rubritepida sp.
CGCCGGCGCCCTGCCGGCCGGCCGCCCCGTCGCAGCCGGCTAGCCCGAACAGACACGCCCTTCCGGGAGAGACCACACGATGTCCACCACCACCCAACCGGCCGCGCTGTCCTCGGCGCCGCCCACCGGCACCTGGCTCCGCCGCTGGACGCCCGAGGACGACGCCTTCTGGGCCACGCGCGGCCAGGCCCGCGCCTGGCGCACGCTGGCGGTCACCACGGCCAGCCTCACCATGGCCTTCATCACCTGGTTCGTGGTCAGCGCGCTGGTCGTGCGCCTGCCGCAGGCGGGCTTCCAGCTCTCGGCCGGGCAGCTCTTCTGGCTGGCCGCCATGCCGGGGCTGGCGGGGGGCACGCTGCGGCTGTTCCACATGTTCTTCACGCCGCTCTTCGGCACGCGCCACGTCGTCGCGCTGTCCACCGCCTCGCTGCTGCTGCCGCTGCTGGGCTGGGCCTGGGCGGTGCAGGACCCGACGACGCCCTACTGGGTGCTGATGGCGCTGGCCTTCCTGGCCGGGCTGGGGGGCGGGAACTTCTCCTCCTTCATGCCCTCCACCAGCCTGTTCTTCCCCAAGCGGCTGCAGGGCACCGCGCTGGCGATCCAGGCGGGGGTGGGCAATTTCGGCGTCTCCGTCGTGCAGTTCGTCACACCCTGGATCATCGGCTTCGCCATGTTCGGCGCGCTGGGGGGCGAGCCGCAGGTGCTGACCCGCGCCGGGCAGCAGTCCAGCGCCTGGCTGCAGAACGCGCTGCTGGTCTACGTCCCCCTCGTCGCCGTGCTGGCCGCGCTGTCCTGGGCGATGCTGCGCTCCGTGCCGGTGAAGGCGAACATCCGCCAGCAGCTCGACATCTTCGGCAACCGCCACACCTGGGTGATGACCAGCCTGTACATCATGACCTTCGGCTGCTTCAGCGGCCTGTCGGGCACCTTCCCGCTGCTGATCAAGCAGGTCTACGGCCACCTGCCCGGCGCGCCCGACCCGCTGGCCTACGCCTTCTACGGCCCGCTGGTGGGCAGCCTGCTGCGCGTGGTGGCCGGCCCGCTCTCCGACCGCTTCGGCGGCGCGCGCGTCACCCAGGTGGCGGGGCTGGGCATGGTGGCCTGCGCGCTGGCCATCCCCGCCGTCACCGACGGGTCCGACCTCTCGACCTTCCCGGCCTTCGTCGCCGCCATGCTGGGGCTCTTCGCCTTCGCGGGCATCGGCAACGCCTCCACCTTCAAGCAGATGCCGATGATCTTCGAGCCGCGGCAGGCCGGCGGCGTCATCGGCTTCACCGGCGCGGTGGCGGCCTACGGGCCCTTCCTGTTCGGCCTGCTCTTCGCCTGGGCCTTCGCCGCCACGGGTGCGGCCGACCTGGTGTTCCAGGGCCTGGCCGGCTTCTTCCTCCTCAACGTCGCGCTGAACTGGTGGCTCTACGCCCGCCGCGGCGCCGCCACCCCCTGCTGAGAGGGCACCGAACGATGTCCCATTTCCTCGAACGCCTCGGCTTCTTCCGCAAGGCTTCCGAGCCCTTCTCCAACGGCCACGGCCAGGTGGTGGACGAGCCGCGCGGGTGGGAGGACGCCTACCGCGCCCGCTGGTCCACAGACAAGGTGGTGCGCTCCACCCACGGCGTGAACTGCACCGGCTCCTGCTCCTGGAAGATCCACGTGAAGGGCGGCGTGGTGACGTGGGAGACGCAGCAGACCGACTACCCGCGCACCCGCCCCGGCCTGCCGAACCACGAGCCTCGCGGCTGCGCCCGCGGCGCCAGCTACTCCTGGTACCTCTACAGCGCCAACCGGGTGAAGCACCCGCTGATGCGCAAGCGCCTGCTGAAGCTGTGGCGCGCCGCGCGGGCCGAGCACGCGGACCCGGTGGAGGCCTGGGCCAGCATCCAGGCCGACGAGGCGAAGCGGCGCGAGTACCAGAAGGTGCGCGGCCTGGGCGGCTTCGTGCGCGTGGGCTGGGAGGAGGCGGAGGAGATGATCGCCGCCGCCAACGTCTTCACCGCCAAGGAGCACGGCCCCGACCGCATCATCGGCTTCTCGCCCATCCCGGCGATGAGCATGGTCAGCTACGCCGCCGGCAGCCGCTACCTGTCGCTGATCGGCGGCGTGTGCATGTCCTTCTACGACTGGTACTGCGACCTGCCCCCGTCCTCTCCGCAGACCTGGGGGGAGCAGACGGACGTGCCCGAGAGCGCGGACTGGTACAACGCGGGCTTCCTGATGATGTGGGGCTCCAACGTGCCGCAGACGCGCACGCCCGACGCCCACTTCATGACCGAGGCGCGCTACCGCGGCGCCAAGACGGTGGTGGTGACGCCCGACTATTCCGAGGCGTCGAAGTTCGCCGACCTGTGGCTGCACCCCAAGCAGGGCACGGACGCCGCGCTCGCCATGGCGATGGGCCACGTCATCCTGTCCGAATGGCACGCGCGCGCCCAGGGCGAGTACTTCCAGGACTACTGCCGCCGCTACACCGACATGCCGATGCTGGTGCTGCTGGAGGAGAAGGACGGCGCCCTCGTCGCCGGCCGCCAGCTGCGCGCGGCCGACCTGCCCGACGGGCTGGGCGAGGCGAACAACGCGCGCTGGAAGACCGTGGCGGTGGATGCGGCGACCGGCCGCCTCTACGCCCCCACCGGCTCCATCGGCTTCCGCTGGGGCGAGCAGGGCAAGTGGAACCTGGAGGGGCGCGACGCGCGCACCCTGGAGGTGACGACGCCCCAGCTCACCCTGCACGGCGAGGGCAGCGCCGAGGTGTCCTTCCCGTATTTCGGCGCCCGCGCGCCGGAGTTCTTCAACCCCACCGCCCATGACGAGGTGCTGCGCCGCCCCGTGCCCGCCCGCCGCATCACCCTGGCCGATGGCAGCGAGCGCCTGGTGGCCACGGTGCACGACCTGTTCCTGGCGAACTACGGCGTGGACCGCGCCGCCGCCCCCGACTACGACGCCGACGCCCCCTACACCCCCGCCTGGGCCGAGAAGGTGTGCGGCGTGCCGCGGCACCAGATCGTCACCACCGCGCGCGAATTCGCCACCAACGCCGAGAAGACGCGCGGCAAGTCCATGGTGATCCTCGGGGCCGCGGTGAACCACTGGTACCACGGCGACATGATCTACCGCGGCATCATCAACCTGCTGGTGATGTGCGGCGGCATCGGCCAGTCGGGCGGCGGCTGGAGCCACTACGTCGGCCAGGAGAAGCTGCGCCCGCAGACCGGCTGGGCGCCGCTCGCCTTCGCCACCGACTGGCAGCGCCCGTCGCGGCAGATGAACTCAACCTCCTTCTTCTACGCCCATACCGGCCAGTACCGGTACGAGCGGCTGGGGATCGAGGAGCTGCTCTCGCCCACCGCGCCCGAGGCGCTGCGCGGCAGCCTGATCGACTTCAACGTGCGGGCCGAGCGCATGGGCTGGCTGCCCTCCGCGCCCCAGCTGGAGCAGAACCCGCTGCGCCTGGCCGCCGCCGCGGAGGAGGCCGGCATGGCGCCCGCCGACTACGTGGCGAAGGGCCTGGGCGACGGCAGCCTGCGCATGTCCTGCGAGGATCCGGAGCACCCGGCCAACTGGCCGCGCAACATGTTCATCTGGCGCTCCAACCTGCTGGGCTCGTCGGGCAAGGGGCACGAGTACTTCCTCAAGCACCTGCTGGGCACCACCAACGGCGTGCAGGGCAAGGACCTGGGCGAGGAAGGCGCGGTGAAGCCCGAGGAGGTGGTGTGGCGCGACGCCCCCGACGGCAAGCTGGACCTGCTGGTGACGCTCGACTTCCGCATGAGCACGACCTGCGTGCACTCCGACATCGTGCTGCCCACCGCCACCTGGTACGAGAAGCACGACCTCAACACCTCCGACATGCACCCCTTCATCCACCCGCTCTCCGCGGCGGTGGACCCGGCATGGGAGAGCCGCACCGACTGGGCGATCTTCCGCGGCATCGCCAAGCGCTTCGGCGAGCTGTCGGTAGGCCACCTGGGCGTGGAGAAGGACGTGGTGCTCACGCCCCTGATGCACGACACGGCGCAGGAGCTGGCGCAGAACGACGTGGCCGACTGGAAGCGCGGCGAGTGCCCCGCCATCCCGGGGCGGACCATGCCGGCGGTGACGGTGGTGGAGCGCGACTACCCGCGCACCCACGCCCGCTTCACCGCGCTGGGCCCGCTGCTGGAGACGCTGGGCAACGGCGGCAAGGGCATCGGCTGGAAGACGGGCCATGAGGTGGAGTTCCTCGGCAAGCTGAACGGCGAGCGCGAGGTGCCGGGCAGCGGCATGCGCCCGCGCATCGAGACGGACATCCAGGCCGCCGAGGTCATCCTGGGCCTGGCGCCCGAGACGAACGGCCACGTCGCGGTGAAGGCGTGGCAGGCGCTGGGCAAGGCGACGGGGCGCGACCACACGCATCTGGCCGCCGGCAAGGAGCACGAGGCGATCCGCTTCCGCGACGTGCAGGCCCAGCCGCGCAAGATCATCTCCTCGCCCACCTGGTCGGGGATCGAGAGCGAGGAGGTGTGCTACAACGCCGGCTACACCAACGTGCACGAGCTGATCCCGTGGCGCACGCTGACGGGGCGCCAGCAGCTCTACCAGGACCACCCCTGGATGCTGGCCTTCGGCGAGGGGCTGTGCGTGTACAAGCCGCCGGTGGACCTGAAGGCGCACCTGGCGATGCTGGGCGCCAAGCCCAACGGCAACCCCGAGCTGGCGCTGAACTTCATCACGCCGCACCAGAAGTGGGGCATCCACTCCACCTACTCGGACAACCTCATCATGCTCACGCTCAACCGCGGCGGGCCGGTGGTGTGGCTGAGCGAGGTGGACGCGAAGCGCGCGGGCATCGAGGACAATGACTGGATCGAGGCCTTCAACCTCAACGGCGCGCTGACCGCGCGCGCGGTGGTCAGCCAGCGCGTGCCCGAGGGCATGACGATGATGTACCACGCGCAGGAGAAGATCGTGAACACGCCGGGCAGCGAGGTGATGCTGACCCGCGGCGGCATCCACAACAGCGTGACCCGCACCACGCCCAAGCCCACGCACATGATCGGCGCCTACGCGCAGCTCAGCTACGGCTTCAACTACCACGGCACCATCGGCACCAACCGCGACGAGTTCGTGCTGGTCCGCAAGATGGCGCGCGTGGACTGGATGGACGAACCCGCGGCCGCGGACGCCGCCAACGAGGAGACCGTGTGATGAAGGTCCGCGCGCAGATCGCCATGGTGCTGAACCTGGACAAGTGCATCGGCTGCCACACCTGCTCCGTCACCTGCAAGCAGGTCTGGACGACGCGGGAGGGCGTGGAATACGCCTGGTTCAACAACGTCGAGACCAAGCCCGGCATCGGCTACCCCAAGGAGTGGGAGAACCAGGACCGCTGGAAGGGCGGCTGGACGCGCAAGTCCAATGGCCGGCTGGAGCCGCGCATCGGCTCGCGCCTGCGCGTGCTGGCGAAGATCTTCGCCAACCCCGACATGCCCGAGATCGACGACTACTACGAGCCCTTCACCTTCGACTACGCGCACCTGCAGAACGCCCCCGAGTCGAAGGCCATGCCGACCGCGCGCCCAGTGAGCCTCATCACCGGCAAGCGGATGGAGAAGATCGAGTGGGGCCCCAACTGGGAGGAGATCCTGGGGGGCGAGTTCGCCAAGCGCTCGAAGGACGCGAATTTCGAGGGCATCCAGAAGAAGGCGCTCGGCGAGTTCGAGAACACCTTCATGATGTACCTGCCCCGCCTGTGCGAGCACTGCCTGAACCCGGCCTGCGTCGCCGCCTGCCCGTCGGGATCCATCTACAAGCGCGAGGAGGACGGCATCGTCCTGGTTGACCAGGACGATGCCGCGGCTGGCGCATGTGCGTCTCCGCCTGCCCCTACAAGAAGATCTACTACAACTGGCAGTCGGGGAAGGCCGAGAAGTGCACCTTCTGCTACCCGCGCATCGAGGCGGGCGAACCGACCGTGTGCTCCGAGACCTGCGTGGGCCGCATCCGCTACCTCGGCGTCATGCTCTACGACGCCGACCGCATCGAGGCGGCGGCGAGCGTGGAGGGCGACGACCAGCTCTACCGCGCCCAGCTCGACGTCTTCCTCGACCCCTCCGATCCCGAGGTGATCGCCGCCGCGCGGCGCGACGGCGTGCCGGAGCTGTGGCTGGAGGCCGCCCGCCGCTCGCCCGTCTACAAGATGGCGATCGAGTGGGGCGTGGCCTTCCCGCTGCACCCCGAGTACCGCACCCTGCCGATGGTCTGGTACGTGCCGCCGCTCTCGCCCGTGCAGTCGGCGCACGAGGCCGGGCACATCGGCTGGGACGAGAACGGCCTGCCCGACGTCTCGGCCATGCGCATCCCGGTGCGCTACCTGGCCAACCTGCTCACCGCCGGCTCGGAGGCGCCGGTCACGCTGGCGCTGCAGCGCATGATGGCGATGCGGATGCACATGCGCGCGCGCACCGTGGACGGCCGCATGGACGCCGAGGTGCTGCGCCACGTCGGCCTGTCGGTCGGGCAGGTGGAGGAGATGTACAAGGTGATGGCGCTGGCAGACTACGAGGACCGCTTCGTCATCCCCTCCACGCATCGCGAATACGCGGAGAACACCTTCGACCTGAAGTCCTCCTGCGGCTTCTCCTTCGGCAATGGCTGCTCGACCACCGGCACCAGTGCGGCGAACCTGTTCTCCACCAGCCGCACCTCGGCCGGGCACCAGGCGCCGCGCGTCGAGATCCGCCACGTCCAGCGCGCCCCCGCGGGGGCCG
>JALHNW010000098.1 GCA_022843345.1 Rubritepida sp.
GGAGGCGATGCGCCAGGGCGTGCCCTGCGCGCTGATGCACCACCCGATGGGGCGGATCTTCGACAAGGCGGCCGGCTTCTCGGCCTTCTCCTACCTGGCGGCGGAGGAGGCGATCGCCGTCCCGCCCGGCGACGTCGCGGCGCTGGCGGCGCGCGCACTGGCCCTGCTGGACCAGCCGGCGGAGCGCGCCGCGCAACTGGCGCGGCAGGCGCAGCTGCTGGGGCTGGTCACCGATCCGGCGCGGCAGGTGGCGCGGATGGAGGAAGCGGTGCTGGGGCGGTTGCAGGGTGGATGACCCCGCGCTATACGCCCCGCACCGCGATGATCCGGCGTGGCGCAGCGGTAGCGCAGCGGACTGTTAATCCGTTGGTCGTAGGTTCGAATCCTACCGCCGGAGCCATCATCCCGCGACATCCACGGCGCGGCTGCCTCACCCCTCCCAGCCGTAGTCGCGCCTCGCCGCCTCGCGCGCCAGCAGCCCATCCGCCACGTCCTGCGCCACCAGCGCCGGGTCGCGCTGCTTCGGGTCGCCCATGCCGCCGCCGCCGGGCAGCTTCAGCAGCAGGTGCCGGCCCTTGGGCACCACCTGGAAGCCCTTGGTCCGCAGCACCGTGCCGTTCGGGTCATCCAGGCCAACCCAGCCGGGCGCGCCCTCGCCGCCGCCGAAGCGGCCCTTGGGCGCGTTCGCCACGCGGTCGAAGATGGCGTTCACCGCGAACTCCGCGTCGCCCTTCGCGCCGATCTCCATGACTTGCCCGAAGCCGCCGCGCGTGGCCCCGGCGCCGCCCGAATCGGGCCGCAGCTCCTTGCGCCAGAAAATCACGGGGGCGACGTTCTCCGTCGCCTCCACCGGCATGGTCCGCACGCCCGACGGGAAGGCGATGCCGTCCAGGCCGTCCTTCGTCGGCCGCGCGCCGGTGCCGCCGCTGTTGAAGGTGATGACCTCGAAATCCTCCACCTCCGCCGCCTGGCCGCTGACCTGCGCGCCGCCGCGCAGCGGCGGGTTCCACAGGGCCGACGCACCCTCGGCGTTCACGCGCTCCGGCACCGCGCCGGCCAGGCAGCCCATCATCAGGTCGGGCAGCAGCTGCCCGACGACGTGGCGGACGCTGACGGGATAAGGGTGGGGCGCATTGAGGATGCAGCCCTCGGGGATCTGCATGCGGAAGGGGGCGAGGCTGGCCCAGTTGTTGGGAATCTCCGGCGCCACCACGCACTTGATGCCGAAGCAGGAATAGGCACGGCAATAGGCGGCCGGCACGTTGATGCCCCGCGTGGACAGGCCCGAGGTGCCGGCGAAGTCCACCGTGATGGCGTCGGCGCCGATGGTCATGGCGGCCTTCAGCGTCACCGGCGCCTCGTAGCCGTCCGAGCGGATTTCCGCGTGGTGCGTGCCGGGCGGCAGCTTCGCGATCTCCGCCACCGTGGCCTTCAGCGACGAGTCGAAGATGAACGCGGCCAGCTCGTCCAGGCCCTCCATCCGGTATTCGCCCATCATCTCCGTCAGGCGGCGGGCGCCAGCGTCGTTGCAGGCGCAGAGCGAGTAGATGTCGCCCTCCAGCTCCACCGGGGTGCGGGAGCCGGCGCGGATGAAGTCGAAGAAGGTCTCGTTGGCCGTGCCGCGGTCGAAGCACTTCACGATGGGGATGTAGAGGCCTTCCTCGAACACCGAGCGCCCCTCGGGCCCCATCCCCAGCCCGCCGATGTCGATGATGTGCGCGGTGTTGGCGAAGAGGCCGACCATGCGTCCGGCATGGAAGGCGGGCGTGACCACCGTGAGGTCGTGCAGGTGGCCGGTGCCCAGCCAGGGGTCGTTGGTGATGTAGTGGTCGCCCGGCTGCATGGTGGCGGCCGGGAACTTCGCCAGGAAGTGCCCCACGCTCTCCATCATGGAGTTGACGTGGCCGGGCGTGCCGGTGACCGCCTGGGCCAGCATCCGCCCCTGGAGGTCGAAGATGCCAGCCGACAGGTCGCCCGCCTCGCGCACCGTCGTGCTGAAGGCGGTGCGGATCATCGTCTGCGCCTGCTCCTCCACCACCGCGATGAGGCGGTTCCACTGGATCTGGCGCTGGATGAGGTCGAGGGCGTCCATCACGCGGCCTCCCTATTCAGTTCGAGGTATCCCAGCCCATCCACGCGGCATGCCCAGCCCGGGCCGACCAGCGTGGAGGTCTCGGCTTCGGCCACGATGCACGGCCCGGCGACGCGGCAGCCCGGCGGCATGGCGGCGCGGTCGTAGATCGCCCAATCCGCCACCTCGCCCGTCGCCGTATCGCGCACCCGCTGGACCCGGACCGGCGCCGGGGCCGGGGCGTCCGCGATCTCCGCGGCCGGCTCCACCGCCTCCACCACCGTGGCGACGGTGACGGCGAAGCTCAGCACCTCCACGTCGCTGCCCGGCACCGGGCGGTCGTAGAAGCGCGCGTATTCGCGGTCGTATTCGGCGCGGATGGCGGCGACGTCGCCATCCACCAGCGCACGCACCGGCAGCGCCACGGCGATCTCATGCCCCTGCCCGACGTAGCGCATGTAGGCGATGCGCCGCTCCTCCGTGGGCGCGCCGAAGCTGCCCTCGGCTACGGTGCGCGTCGCCTCCTCGCTCATCGCCGCCAGCAGGGCGTTCACCCCGTCCAGGTCGAAGCGCGCGAAGCGGGTGTAGAGGCTCTTCACCACCTCGTAGCCCACGGGGGCGCGCAGGAAGCCGATGGCGCTGCCGACCCCGGCGCCGGAGGGCACCAGGATGCGGTCCACGCCGATCTTCTCCGCCACCCGGCAGCCATGCACCGGTCCGCCCCCGCCGAAGGCGATGATGGCGCGGCCCTCGTAGGATTTCGCGCTCTCGATGGCGTGCACCCGCGCGGCGTTGGCCATGTTCTCGTCCACCACCTCGACGACGCCCAGCGCCGCCATGCCGCCTTCCAGCCCCAGGCCCTTCCCGATGGCGCGGGCCATCGCCGCCTCAGCCGCCGGCACGTCGAGCCGCATCGAGCCGCCGGCGAAGCTGACCGGGTCGTAGCGCCCCAGCAGCAGGTTCGCGTCCGTCACCGCGGGCTTCGCGCCGCCGCGCCCGTAGCAGGCCGGCCCCGGGTCGGCGCCCGCGGATTCCGGGCCGACCTGGATGCGCCCCATCCCGTCCAGGTGAGCCAGCGAGCCGCCGCCGGCGCCGATCTCCACCATCTCGATCACCGGTATCCGCAACGGCAGCCCGGAGCCCTTGCGGAAGCGGCCCACGCGAGCGACCTCGAAGGAGCGGCTGGCCTGCGGCGCGTAGCCGTCGATGAGGCACACCTTCGCCGTGGTGCCGCCCATGTCGAAGGACAGCACCTTTCCCCACCCGCGCTGCCGCGCGACATGCGCGGAGAAGATGGCGCCCCCCGCCGGCCCGGATTCCACCAGGCGGATCGGGAAGCGCGCCGCGGTGGCGACCGTGGTCAGCCCGCCGCCGGACAGCATGAAGAACAGCGGCGCGGCCATGCCCATCTGCCGCAGCCCCGCCTCCAGCCGGCCCAGGTAGGAGGCCATCAGCGGCTGGACGTAGGCGTTGGCGACGGTGGTGGAGAAGCGCTCCCATTCGCGCATCTCGGGGCTGACCTCGCAGGACAGGCTGACCGGCACGCCAGGCAGTTCCTCGGCGAGGATCGCGCCCGCGCGGCGCTCGTGCACCGGGTTCACGAAGCCGTGCAGGAAGCCCACGGCCAGCGCCTCGATCCCCTCGTCCTTCAGCAGCGGGACCAGGGCGCGCAACGCCGCCTCGTCCAGCGGGAGCAGCACCGTGCCGGTGTTGTCCAGCCGCTCGGGCACCGGCAGGCGCCACTTGCGCGGCACCAGCGGCTTCGCCAGCTCGATGTTGAGGTCGTACTGGTCGTATCGGCTCTCATTGCCCAGGGCCAGGACGTCGCGGAAGCCCTCGGTGGTCAGCAGCGCGGTGCGCGCGCCCTTGCGCTCGATCAGCGCGTTGGTGGCCAGGGTCGTGCCGTGGATCATCAGCGCCACGTCGCCGGCTGCAATGCCGGCCTTGGCCAGCACGGTGCGCACGCCCTCCAGCACGCCCAGCTCCGGGGCGTGCGGGGTGGTCAGCACCTTGGCGGTCCAGCGCTCGTGCCGGTCCTCGGCGACCAGGGCTTCGAGCGCGACATCGGTGAAGGTGCCGCCGATGTCGGCCGCCAGCCGCGCGTCGCGGAACTGGCTCGATGGATTCACGCCTTCGCTGCTCGCCGCCGCTGGCGGCTGCGCACTCATGCGATCCATCGCGCTCACCATCCGCGCACGATCCCGCCATCCGCCCGCAGGATGCTGCCGGTGATGTAGGCCGCCTGGTTCGAGCACAGGAACGCTACCAGGGGCCCGTACTCCGCCGGCGTGCCATAGCGCCCGGCCGGGATGGTCTTGCTGCGCTCGGCGATCACCTCGTCCACCGTCTTGCCGGAGCGCTTGGCCAGGCCGCTCGCCGTCTCGATGCTGCGGTCGGTGCGGATGGCGCCGGGGGCTACGATGTTGCAGGTCACGCCCTCATGCGCCACCTCGGCGCTCAGCGTCTTCATCCAGCCCATGAGGGAGGCGCGCAGCGTGTTGCTCAGCACCATGTTGGGCAGCGGCTGCACCATGCCGGTGCTGCCCACGTTGACGATGCGGCCCCACTTGCGCTCGCGCATCCCCGGCAGCACGGCATTCGCCACGCGGATCGGCGAGAGCACGATGCGCTGGAACCAGGTCGTCAGCGCCTCCTCCGTCACCTCCAGCGCCGGGCCGGGCGGCGGGCCGCCGTGGTTCTGCAGCAGGATGTCCACGCCGCCCATCGCCTCCTGCGCGCCGCGGGCCAGCGCGTCCATCTGCGCGCCATCCGCCACGTCGGCCACGATGCCGGTGGCGCTGGCCGCGCCCAGGGCGCGCAGCTCGGCGCAGGCGGCGTCCAGGCTCGCCTGCTCGCGGCCGGAGATGACGAGGTGCGCGCCCCCCTCGGCCAGCGCATCCGCCACCGAGCGGCCGAGGCCCTTCGAGGCGCCCATCACCAGGGCGCGACGGCCCGCAAGACCCAGATCCATGTACCGAAACTCCCCCAAGCGACGTGTCGCCTGCCACCCTGTCCCCGCCGGCCGAGGCTGGCAAGACGGGTGCCGCGCGCTATACCGCCGCCTGCACACAAGGAACGTCCCCGATGGCAAAGCCCGTCCTGCTCGTCACCCGCAAGCTCCCCGAGGCGATCGAGGCCGAGGCCGAGCGCCTGTTCGACGCCCGCCTGAACAGCGCCGACGAAGGCTGGTTCCGTGACGGCGCCGCCATCGCCCGCCGCGCCGCCGAATCGGGTGCGGCCGGCATCCTCTGCGCAGCCGGCGACCCCATGGGGCCGGACACGGTCGCGGCCCTGCCGGACAGCGTGAAGGCCATCACCACCTTCAGCGTCGGCTACGATCATGTCGGCGTGGCGGCCGCCCGCGCCCGCGGCATCACGGTGGCCAACACCCCCGACGTGCTGAGCTTCGCCACCGCCGAAACCGCCATGACGCTGATGCTGATGGCCGCCCGCCGCGCCGGCGAGGGCGAGCGGATGGTGCGCGCCGGCAAGTGGGAAGGCTGGGCGCCGACGCAGCTGATGGGCGTGACGCTTGAAGGCAAGCGCCTGGGCATCCTGGGCTTCGGCCGCATCGGGCGCGAGCTGGCGGCGATGGCGCGCGGCTTCCGCATGGAGATCCATTACCGCGACATCCAGAAGCTGCCGCCGGAGCTGGAACAGGGCGCGGTGTATCACGACAATGATGATGCCTTCCTGGCCGCCATTGACGTGCTGTCCATGCACGTTCCCGGCGGCGCCGGCACGGCGAAGTGGCTGAACCGCGAGCGTCTGGCGAAGATGAAGCGCGGCGCCCTGGTGGTGAACAGCGGCCGCGGCGGCAGCGTGGACGACGCCGCGCTGGTGGAGGCGCTGGCCTCCGGCCACATCCGCGCCGCCGGGCTGGACGTCTACGACGGCGAGCCGAAGGTGTTCCCCGGCTACCTGGGCCTGGAGAACGTGGCCCTGCTGCCGCACCTGGGGAGTGCGACCATCGAGACGCGCGACGCCATGGGGCGCCGCGCGCTGGAGAACCTGGAGGCGGTGCTCCTCAAGGGCACCGCCGCCCCGCACGAAGTGCGTTGAGCCAGCCGCGGATGGACGCCTCCGGGCCATCCGGCCCTTCGGCGATCCGCGTCAGCGCGAGCGCACCTGCCGCAGGAAGCCCGCGCTCTTCTCGTTGAGCGCGGCCGCCTGCTGCGACAGGTCGCCCGAGGCGGTGAGCATCTCGTTCGCCGCCCGCCCCGTCTCGGCGGACGCGCTGCGCACGTCCTCGATGCGGCGCGCCACCGTGCCCGTTCCCTCGGCCACCAGCGAGGCGGAGCGCGCGATCTCGCGCGTCGCCGCGCCCTGCTCCTCCACCGCGGCGGCGATGGCCGCCGTCACCTCGTTCATCCGCTCGATGGTGGCGGAGATGGAGCGCAGAGCCGTCACCGCCTCCTGCGTCGTGCCCTGGATGCCGCCGATCTGGCCGGCGATCTCCTCCGTGGCCTTGGCGGTCTGCGCGGCGAGGTTCTTCACCTCGCTCGCTACCACCGCGAAGCCCTTGCCCGCCTCGCCGGCGCGCGCCGCCTCGATGGTGGCGTTGAGCGCCAGCAGGTTGGTCTGCCCGGCGATGTCGCTGATCAGGCGCACCACGTCGCCGATCTTGCTTGCCGCCTGGGCCAGGCCCTGCACCGTG